>NZ_JADOZQ010000003.1:0-304194 GCF_015669105.1 Romboutsia sp. D33t1_170424_H2
CTTTGATGTTTTTACCATGCGATAAAAACATGTTATCTCGTATTAGCATACCTTTCGGTATGTTATCCGTGTGTACAGGGCAGGTTACCCACGCGTTACTCACCCGTCCGCCGCTCTTTACTAAAAGTAAATCGCTCGACTTGCATGTGTTAGGCACGCCGCCAGCGTTCATCCTGAGCCAGGATCAAACTCTCAAAATAAATTTGAATTTATATCGCCAACAAACAAGTTTCGTATTCACTCAACTTATTCTGTTGCTCAAATATAAGTTTTCCTGCTCAGACTATCATTATCTGAATATCTGGCTTGGTTTGTTTTCGATTCTTTAAGAATCAGTTATATAAATTAACCTACTGTTTAATTTTCAAAGTTCATTTTAAGCGACTGTGTCGGCGCTTACTTTTTTGCTTTGCCCTTTTCTTAAGGACAAGTAATACTATATCACCATAATTTTATATCGTCAATACTTTTTATAAACTTTTTTATTTTTATATTTATTATTTAATATTAATATCAATAAATTACTTATATTCACTTAGTTTTAAATATATTGTACTAGTTAATTTTTTCTTATCTTTATTTTTATAATTAATTTTAACTAGTACAATATGTATATTATTTTTTATTTAATATAATTTTCTTCTGTTATCATATGATGTGTGCATATTACCTTCATAATCTAGTTTAGCTTTTATGCTTACTATACGTCTACCCTTATTATGATTTACAGAAATATCCGCATATCTAGCATCATCTGCATTACTTTTTAAATAATCTCTTAGAAATTCTTTACCTGATGTTGTGTCTGCGTTATCAAATACATTAAAGTATGCAGAATCTTTAACTTCTAAAGATATATCATATGTTCCATCTTCTCTTTTATATCTAGTTTCTCTTATATTGTCCATATTACTTCCTCCTGTAAGAAATAGCATAATTATATTTAATTTTTCCATAATATTATTTTTTATTATAAAAAGCTTAAATAAATTATAAAAAAAGAAGAATGCAATTTTGCATCCTCCTTTTTTATAATTTATATTCCATCTTCAGCCAACACAACTTTTCTTATTGGCGGTTTTATACTGTTTATTCCAGCTGTCTTTATAGCCTCACTATCAATCTCAAATCCTAGAGACACCATCATAGTAGATTCAACTAGCATTGGCAGATTAGTTCCACAAAAAACTTCTATATTCGAATGTTCTAATGTTAATTCACTACTAACCTTAAAAGGAGTTCCTCCAGGTAAATCTGTAAATATATATACTTTATTATAAGTATCTTTAACTATGTTTCTTATTTCTTCTTTTAAATCATCTGATGATTTATTTTCTGTAAAATCAACAGTTTTTATAAAATCATATTTTCCTGCAATTAAATCCAAACTACTTTTAAGTCCACTTCCAAAATTCCCATGTCCTGTTATTATTATCATTTTATCCTCCTAGAGTATACCTAAGAATGCTCCTATTAATCCTATTACTACTAATACTAATATATTAACTAACGGGGAAACATTTTTCTTAACTAATCCATACATTCCAAATGTTAATCCAAGAGGTAATAAACATGGCATTATAGAATCTAGTATCTTTTGTAAGTCTATAGTTCCAGACATACTTAAGTATTCTGGAGTAACTATATTTATATTTACATATGATGCTATTAATGCTCCTACTACTATCATACCAAGTACTGTAGCTGATCTAGTAAATTCTTTAGCATTTTTAGTAAGCTTAGTTATACCTTCAACACCAACTTTATATGACCAATGCATAAGACCAAATCTCAATCCTAAATGTACTATATTAAATAACACAAAGAATATAATTGGTCCTAATATACTTCCTTGTAAAGAAAGATTCGCTCCTATACCTGCAGATATTGGTAATAATGTAAACCAGAATATTGCATCTCCTATACCACCTAAAGGTCCCATTGCTGCAACTCTTAGAGCACGTATAGTTTGAACATCTGCCTTTTTTTGTTCAAGAGATAATATTATCCCCATAACAAATGTTATTAAAAACGGATGGCAGTTGAAAAACTCCATATTATGTTTCATTGATGTTGATAAATCTTCTTTGTTTTTGTGTATTTTTTTAAGCCCTGGAAGTATAGAGTATAACCATCCTCCAGCTTGCATTCTTTCATAGTTAAATGATGCTTGTAAAAACATTGATCTCCAAGCCATTTGATTTAATGTTTTATTGTCAAGAGTTTCGCCTTCTGTTTTATCGATATACTCTCTTTGACTTTTTAATGCTTCTGTATTAGATGCCATCGCCTATACCTCCTCCTGTATTTTTAGTTTTCATACTTACATGGAAGTCATAAACTGCTGCAGCTATACCTACTATAGCTATAGCTAAAAGTGGTAATTTACCATATGCTACTAAAACAAATCCTAACATCATAAATAATGCATATTCTTTACTTAACATAACTTTAAGTAACATTGCAAATCCTAGTGCTGGCATCATCTTACCTGCTGCAGTTAGTCCATCCCAAACCCATTGTGGTAATACTTTTGTTAAAGTTTCTCCTATTGCCTGACCTGATAATAATCCAGCTAAAACTATCAATGCAAATGATACTGCTAATATTCCCATAGCCATATAATTGACTCTATCTATACCTTTTGGATTAGCCTCATCTGCTGCCTTATCACATAGTCCCATTAATGGAGACATTACTGTAAATAAAGCTGTTACTGCATATTGACCAAGTAATGCAAATGGTATTGCAAGAGGTAGTGCAGCTGAAGTATCTAATCCTGATTGAATAGCAAATACTGTAGCCATTATTCCACCTATAACTGCATTTGGAGGTTGTGCTCCTCCTACTGGCATTGCTCCTATCATCATAAGTTCATATGAACCACCAACTATAAGTCCTGTTTGTAAATCTCCCATTATAGCTCCTATTATAGGACCAATTACTATCGGTCTATAAAAGGACTCTAAGAAGTTAAATTGGTCTATTGCTGCTATCATTGTAACTATTAATATAAGACCAATTTGAATAAAACTTAATTCCATAAACTTACCCCCTTATTGAATTTTATTTAAATAGTTCATCTAGACTCTCAGCAGATTCACTTGGAACCCTTCTGATTTCTAGCTTCACACCAAGTTCTTGAAGACGTCTAAATGCTTTGACGTCATCATCATCTACGCATACAGCTTTAGATACTTGTCTTTTCCCTTCTGCCATATGCATATTTCCTATATTAACTTCTTTTATTGGTACTCCACCTTCTACTAATCTCACTACATCTTGTGGAGTTTCACATATTATTGCTATATGTTGAGCATCACTTGCTTTGTCTATTATATTTATAGTTTTTTCTATACTAAAATATCTAGTTTGCGCAAAGCTTGGTGCTGCCATATCCATAAGACCTTGTCTAAATTCATTAGCACATACCTCATCATTTGCAACTAATAATAAATTTGCTCCTACACTTGAAGACCACATTGTCGCTACTTGACCATGTATCAATCTGTTATCGATTCTTGTTAATACTATATTTGGCATAATCCCCCACTCCTTAAATTTTGATATTATTTGTTATGTTTTATAAAATTATATTACTTACTTTAATTGTAGTAACTTTTTCAATCTGTGTATTTGTAATTTTGTGTTTATGATTTGTACTTTTATATTCTAGATTCATATAAAAATATGTGTAATTATATATACGAAAACTCTTTTCTCTATAATTTAAAATACAATATTTTAATAAAATAAAAAGCGATTCATAAGTTATTAAACTTAAGAATCGCTTTTTATTTTATTAACAGGCTTCTACTTCTTCAAACTGACTATTGTATAATTCAGAATAGAATCCGCCTTCTTTTAGTAATTCATCATGACTACCTTGTTCTACTATGTCCCCATCTTTCATTACTAATATTAAATCAGCATTTCTTATAGTAGATAATCTATGAGCTATTATAAAGCTTGTTCTACCTTCCATAAGATTTTCCATAGCTTGTTGTATTAATACTTCTGTACGAGTATCAACAGAGCTTGTTGCTTCATCTAATATTAATATTTTTGGGTCTGCAAGTATAGCTCTTGCTATTGTTAGTAATTGTTTTTGACCTTGAGATATATTGTTAGCCTCTTCATTTATTTCCATATTATATCCATCACTTAATGTCTTTATAAAGTGATCTGCATGCGCAAGTTTTGCTGCTTTTATAACCTCTTCATCACTCGCTTTAAGGTTTCCATAACGTATATTATCCATTATACTTCCATTAAATAACCAAGTATCTTGTAAAACCATACCAAATAGATTTCTTAAATCTCTTCTTGTAAATTCTTTTATATCGTGTCCATCTATTAATATCTTTCCACTATTTAACTCATAGAATCTCATAAGAAGTTTTACTATTGTAGTTTTACCTGCTCCTGTAGGACCTACTATCGCTACTTTTTGACCTGATTTTATTTTTATTGAGAAATCATTTATTATTATTTTATCATCACTGTATCCAAAGTTTACATTTTCAAATTCAACTTCACCTTTAATATTTTCAGTTGATACAGGTGTTTTAGTTTCTTCCATTTCTTCATCTTCACTTAAGAATTCAAATACTCTTTCAGCAGCAGCTGCCGTTTGTTGCATTACATTGGCAATTTGAGCTGTTTGTGCTATTGGTTGCATAAATGATCTTACATATTGAATAAATGATAGTATATCCCCAACTTCTATTTTTTTCTTTATTGTAAGATATCCACCCATTATAGCTACCATTACATATCCTAAGTTTCCTATAAAAGTCATTATAGGCATCATCATTCCAGATAATGCTTGAGATTTCCAAGCAGAATTATATAATGTATTGTTTAGCTCATTAAATTCTTCAATAGCTTTTTCTTCACCATTAAATGCTTTCATTATATTGTGCCCACTATATATTTCCTCTATGTGACCATTAGTGTGACCTAAGTACTCTTGTTGATCTTTAAAGTGTTTTTGAGATTTTTTAACAACAATACTTATAAATACTAATGCTAAAGGTATTATTACTAAAGTTACTAAAGTCATACTTACACTTATTGATAACATCATCACTAGTACACCTATAAGTACTGTCGCTGCAGTTATCATCTGTGATAGTATTTGGTTTAAGTTTTGACTTATTGCATCTACATCGTTAGTAACTCTCGATAATACTTCTCCGTTTGTTGTTCCATCAAAGTATTTAAGAGGTAATTTGTTTATTTTTTCTGATATCTCTTTTCTTAAATTATAAGATACCTTTTGTGATATATCAGATGTAACAAATGTCTGAACAAATGAAAACAGTGCACTTATAACATATAATCCAACTAGCATAGCTAGTGTTTTTGATATGCTAGTAAAATCTATTCCGCTTCCGCTTCCACTTACTTTGCTTACTAATCCTTCAAATATTTCTGTTGTTGCATTACCTAATATTTTAGGTCCCACTATAGTAAATACCGCACTACCTATAGCAAATAATACAACAAATATTAATGACACTTTATATGGACTTAAACGATTAAGTAATTTTTTCATAGTCCCTTTAAAGTCTTTTGCTTTTTCTGAACCTGCCATCATAGAAGGTCCTCCACCCATTCTCATAGGTCTTTTGCTTTTCTTAACACTCATTGACTAACTCCTCCTTTGATAACTGAGATAGTGCAATTTGCTTATATACGTCACAGTTTTCTATTAGCTCTTGATGAGTTCCTTTACCTACCATCTTTCCTTCATCAAGCACTATTATTTGCTCTGCATTCATTATAGTACTGATTCTTTGAGCTACTATTAAAACTGTTGAATCTCCAGTTTGATTTTTCAGTTCTTTTCTAAGTTTTGCATCTGTTTTTAAATCTAAAGCTGAGAAACTATCATCAAATATAAATATCTTAGGCTTTTTAGCTAAAGCACGAGCGATAGAAAGTCTTTGCTTTTGACCTCCAGATACATTCGTACCACCTTGAGATATTTCAGTTTCGAATTTTTCTGGCTTAGTAGATATAAACTCCATTGCTTGAGCTGTTTGTGCTGCTCTTTCAACTTCTTCCTTACTTATATCTCTTGCACCATATTTTATATTACTATCTATTGTTCCAGAGAATAAAACTCCTTTTTGAGGTACATATCCTATTTTTTCTCTAAGATCGTGTTGGCTTACGTCCTTTATATTAACTCCATTTACTAAAACTTCTCCCTCAGTAGCATCAAAGAAACGAGGTATAAGGTTTATTAGAGTTGATTTACCACTTCCTGTACTTCCTATAAATGCAGTTGTTTGACCTGGCTTAGCAACAAAACTTATATCACTTAATACATTATCTTCTGCATTAGGGTATTTAAATGATACGTTTTTAAATTCAACTTCTCCATCTTTTGAATCATCAAATTTTTTAGTGTTTTCAACATCTTTTATAGATACTTCTGTACCTAGTACTTCCATTATACGCTTAGCTGATACAGCTGCTCTTGGAAGTATTACTGATAACATTGATATCATTAAGAATGCCATTATTATTTGCATAGAGTATTGTATAAATGCCATCATATCCCCGACTTGTATCGCACCTGCATCTATTTGCTTAGCCCCAACCCATACTATTAGTACAGTTGTTATATTCATAATAAGCATCATAGTCGGCATCATCATAGTCATTATACGATTTACAAATGTATTTGTTTTTCTTAAAAGAGTATTTGTTTCATCAAATCTTTCTTCTTCTATTTTTTGAGTACTAAAAGCTCTTATAACTAACATTCCTGTTAATGATTCACGTGTTACTAGGTTTAATTTATCTATAAGCTTTTGAACTCTATTAAACTTCGGTATAGCTAAACTAAATAATACTGTAACAACTATTAGTATTGCACCAATAGCCACTCCTATTATCCAAGACATAGAAGTATCTGTATCTAGTACTTTTAATACCCCACCTATCCCTAGTATTGGAGCATAAAATACCATCTTTATAAACATCGCAGTAAATACTTGTATCTGTTGTATATCATTTGTACTACGAGTTATAAGTGATGCTGTAGAAAATTTGTTAAATTCTACATTAGAAAATCCTACAACTTTTCTAAATACATCTTTACGTATATTTCTTCCTACACCTGCACCAACTCTACCAGCTATATAAACTACTGATATTGTAGCTGCCATACCTACAAGAGCTATTACTATCATTATCGCTCCTGTTTTGAATATATAATTGTTTTGTAACTTAGTTAAGTCCATGCCTATTTTTTCATATTCAGTTTTAACTGCATAAATAGCTGATTGAGTAAGCATGCTAGGATCTAAATCATCTATTTTTTCATCAATAGGCTTCATCATAGTATCTAATTGAGCCTTTGGCATATTTTCTATCATAGGCCATATATCAGTACCCTTTGGTACATTTGGTATATCGCCTTTATCACTAGCCATATTTATAGCTGCTACTCTCATCATAGAGTCAGACATTATCTTGTTTAAGCTATCTATAACATCTTTATCTTTAGTATTTAATTGGTATAAAGGTTCATTCTTAAGTGCAGGATACTTTTCAACTTCTTTGTTATACTCCTTGTCACTTAAGTCTTCTTTGTCTATCAAGTTATAATATTTTTCAACCTTTTCTTTTTCAGTGTCGTTCATAAATATTTTTAACTTCTTAAATTCTGTTTCTCTTATAACAACTGGTACTGCATTTTCTATACCACTTTGTTGAATTCCTACGTTTACTATGTTTGAAGTATAATCAGGCAATGATAAATCACACATTGCTTGAACTACTAAAAGCATAACCGCCATAATAATTGACACAATAAACGGTTTTGAGTATTTAAAAATCTTAAACATAGCTTAAAATTCCCTCCATTTAATTTTAGTCTTTTTACACAATTTATAGTTTTTGATGTATAATAATATTAAACTACTTATACTAGTTAATAGTTATACTTTTTAACTATTATATTTTTTAAGTATATAGTATTTTAAAAAAAAGTCAATATTTTATATACTATTTTTATAACTAAAAATAGTATATAAAATATTGTAAAATTTATATATATTGTATTTCCCTACAGTCTGAAAATAAATTTAATGTTGTATATAGTATGAAATAATTTTTATGGGTAAAATTTGTGTTAAAATAAATTTTTATGGAGGTATTATTATGGCTGATGATAAATTAGAATCTATAGTTCAAAATTTTGTAAAGATAATGCCATTATTTCAAAAGAAAATAATTAGGAATGAATGTGGTTTTAGAAATGATACATTCAATCATTCTCACTTCCAAATAATGGAAGTTCTTAGACGTAAGGGTACTCAACCAATTTCTGAAGTTGCTAAAAAGCTGTTAATTTCAACACCAAATATGACAAAACTTCTTAATAAACTTATAAATGAAGGAATGGTTGAAAGAGCTCATGATACAAAAGATCGTAGAATAGTTAATATTAGCTTAACTGATAAAGGAGATCAATATTTAAAAGATAAGTTTAATCTTATGAAAGATACTTTAAAAAATAGGCTTTCAACTATTCCAGACGACCAACTTAATAAATTAAATACATCTCTTGAGAATTTAAAAGAGGTATTAATGGAAATAAGCTCAGACAATTAAGTCTGAGCTTTTATTTTAATCAAATATGTTTTTATCTGCTTCACTAATCTCTTTAGTGATAGTATTTTCTTTTTTTCTTAATTTATCTGGAACATCTAGTGCTGTTGACTTACCAAAATAATATCCTAAAACCATACTAAAGACAGATATAAATTGTTATTGTGTTATGGTTCCACTAATACTTAGATAACAAAATACTAATGTAAGCAACAACGCAATTACTTTTCTTACATTTCCAAATATATTAAATAATAGACTTTCTTTATTAAATATTTTCAATTATATCACCGCTTGCATTAATATATTCTCTTAATTTACATTTAATGATATAATACTTTAATTTCTATTACTTAACCTACTAATTTATTTCTTCCATTATCTCTTTAATTACTGATTTTGCATCATTTATAACATACTTAGGCTCTACTTCATAGTATTCACAATCTATAAATCTTTCTATCTTTTCTATATCTTCCACTTCAAAGCTTATTACAAATAATACTGCACATGCTTTTCTAATTTCAGCTTCACTTATTTCATTTTGTATTTTGCAATTTTCTTGTATTTCACAAACTACATTTATCCCTAATTCTTTTCCTGCTAACTTTATTGCTTCAGCACTTTGTAAATTTTCACATATAGCTACTATATTCTTCATATCTAATACCTCTCTATTTTATAATCTATCTTTATATTATTATATTTTATTATTCTCTGAGTCAATATTAATCTTATAAATAAACCGTCCTATATAAATCAATATAGTTTTTTATTTGATACAAGTACACTCTAATAAAAAAAGTATTGTTAGCTATATTAGCTACAATACTTTTTATATACTGTTTCAAATGTTATTTAACTAGTTAAACAAATTACATATTTTGAGGAAGTATTTCTATCCAGTAATTATCTGGATCTGCTATAAAATAAATTCCCATAGCTTCATTCTCAAAACATATACATCCCATATCCTTATGTAATTTGTGAGCTTTTTCAAAGTCATCTACTCTAAGAGCTAGATGGAATTCATTATCTCCTAAATTATACGGTCTATCCCAATCTCTTAACCAAGTTAATTCTAGCGTATAATTACTTTCTCCATCACCTAAATAAACTAATATGAAACTTCCGTCTTCAGCTTCTTTTCTTCTTACTTCTTTAAGACCTAATGCTTTTTCATAAAACTCAAGACTTTTCTCAAGATTTAATACATTAAAGTTATTGTGGCAAAATTTAAAATTCATAGATTCCCCTCCATATATCTTTTTATTTATTATAATTTATTTATTGATTTAAATAAATATATTAACCTAATTTTAATGTTACACTAGTATCTAAACATATGTAATTATTTAAAAAATATAATAATCTATCCACAAATTAACATAAATATAGTGGAAAATTTAACTAACAATTTTAGAAAAATTTCTTAAATATATAATTACTCCTTAACATTTTATGCTTATTCGTGTGTTATTAATAATATATTCTTATAATATTAAATTTACTTTGTATTTATATAACTTTTATTAAGCTAGTATCAATTCTAAGTCTCCTATATAATAATAAAAAAATTTGTATATAAACTAATTTAGCTTACTATAATGCTAACTATATTAAATTATTTTTGTGTATAGTTTTATTATATAACTAGTATTTTACCTAATTCATTATTAATCAGCTTTAACTTTTCCATATCATCTATATTTTGACTCTCTACTATTTCCTTTATGTTTATTATTATTTTTTTACTTTCATTTTCTCTTTCATTTTTTAAATCTATTAGCCCCTCTATTATATTCTCTCTACTTAAAACCATTCTATATACCCCCTAAATTAATTGTTAATACTATCTTTGACATTTCTTATGGTATTTAATCAATCTATGTAACAAAAATAACTAGCTATAAGCTAGTTATTTTTGTACATATTTTCTGGTAATATTATTGTAAATTTAGTTCCTTTCCCTAATTCACTTTCTACATATATTTCACCTTTATGTAAATTGATAATATGTTTTGTTATAGTAAGACCTAGTCCACTACCTTGTTTTGATTCACCATATTCATCTATCACTTGGTTAAATCTATTAAATATAGAATGATGATATTTTTCTTCTATTCCTACTCCTGTATCAGATATTTCTATCTGTACGTTTGTTCCAACTTCTTTAATTATAACTTCTACCTTTCCACCTTCATCTGTAAACTTTATAGCATTATTTACTAAGTTTACTATACATCTATCAATATCATATGAATCACATAGTATTGTTTTTTCTTCTATATAAGGGTCTACTATCAATTCAATTCCCTTATCATTAGCTAAATTGCTCAAGCTTAATGCACTTTCCTCTACTAAGTAGACTATATCATGCTCGTTTATATTAAGTATATAGTTCCCATTTTCTATTTTTGATGTATCAATAATATTATTAATAAGCCTTAATAATCGATTTGAATTTTTTCTTAAAATACTCATATAATATTCTATTTTTTCACTTGATATTTGCTTTCCACGATTATTAAGCCCTGTTATTAGCTGCTCTGTGCTACGTATAAGATTTAATGGTGTTCTTAATTCATGAGATAAGTTTATAAAATAATTATTTTTATTTTTTTCAAGTTCAATAACCTTATCAAAAAGAACTTTATTTTTTTCCATCTCTTCTCGTAGTTCTTCTGTTCTTTCTCCTACTAATTTGTCTAGCCTTTTCATTTTTCTTTGATTGTGGACAATAATGGCTATTATAATAAGTGCATAAATAACTATTGCTTCTTTACTTCTCCACCATGGTGGATTTATCTTAAAGTTTATACTAGTTTTTTCGCTCATTACACCATCATTATTTATAGCTTTTACCACAAACTTATAATCTCCTGGACTTAAATTTGTATATGTTACTTTATTATCCTTTATGGTATGCCAACTATCCTTACTCCCTTCTAACTTATATACATATTGTATTCTTTGAGTATTTTTATAATCTGGTAAGAAGAATTTTATCTCTATAGTATTTTCATCACTTTTAAAGTTTAAATTTTTTCCCTCTTCAAACACAACTCCATTAACTGATATATCATCAATCATTACTCTAGATATATCTTTTGATGTTACTAAATTTTTTGGATTAATTATATTTAATCCATTAATCCCTCCAAATAAGATCTCTCCTTTAGAGTTTTTAAAGCAAGCATTAGCATTAAACTCATTACCTTGAAGTCCATCTGTAACATTTAAATTTATAAATTTATTATTTTTTACATCGAATTTAGAAATCCCATTATTTGTACTCATCCAAGGATTATTTTCATAATCAAGAACTACACCATATATCGTATTATTAGGCAAGCCTTCTTGTTCTGTAAAATGTATTATTTTTCCAGTCTCTTTGTTTAATTTATTTAAACCATAATTAGTGGCTATCCATAAATTCTTTTTATTATCTTCAACTACATTCCTTATTTCATTAGTGCTTAATCCATCTTTTTTGTTGTATATTTTTACTTTTTTAGTTTTAGAATTTATGCTTATTAAACCGCCTTCAGTGGATGTACCTAACCAATAAATACCTTCCCTATCTTTATAAATACAAGATATATAGTCTTTAGGAATTTTATATCTTTCTAGCAAATCATTTATATTACTTATTTCATTGGTTTTAGAATTAATTACATTAACTCCACCCCTTGTGGCTACAAATACATATTCTCCATCGATATAAATGGTTCTTATATAATTATCTAATAATCCATTATCTAAAGTGTAATACTTTATTTTCTTTGTTTTTTTATTTATCCTATTTAATCCACTATTTGTTCCAATCCATATATCATCATCTTTACCTGTTATATATCTAATTCTATCATCAGTTAATATTCCTTTTTCTATTTGCCTTATTATGCCTTTTTTTCTATTAATTATATTTGCGCCTTCAGATCTTGTACCTACCCAAATTAAGCCGTCTTTATCTTCATATATTCCATGAATTACACTGCTACTCAAAGAGTTTTTGTCATAAGGATCACTTTGATACTGAGTCACTCTATTTTTAGGATCAAATATGCTTATACCTGTGTATGTACCTACCCAAATTAAACCATTTTTATCTTGCATAATACACCTTGTACTATTGCTAATTAAACTATGACTATCATAAGGTTTATTTTTATACAATTCTTCATGATTTCCATCCTCAGATAGCTCTAATAATCCATCATCAGTACATACCCATATATTTCCTTCACTATCCTTTAATATATTTTTTACAAAGTCTAATTCTTTATTTTGTTTACTTACTTTATGCAACTTTATCTTATTTGTATTAATATCTATTTTTAATAAACCATTTTTCATAGTTCCTATCCATACATATCCTTCTTTATCCATATAAAGTCCATATATTGTATCTTTTTCATTAGGTTTCTTATCCTTTGTCAGATATATCTTATCTATATTTTTATTTTTTGTATTTATTTTATTTAATCCATCACTAGTCCCTATCCATATATTTTTATTCTTATCTTCATCTAAGCAATAAATAAATTGATCTGTTAAATCAGATTCTTTCGATAATATTCTTTCAAATCTATCCTTGTCCTCATTGTATATATTTAGTCCATTTGTAGTACCAACTAAAACTTTTCCATCAGAAGTTACTAGTATATCACAAACATTGTCATCAGAAATATTCCCATTTTTACTACCTTGTTTGTAGTTTTTTATCTTTCCATTTTTAGAAATCTTACTTACTCCATCTATAGTTCCTACCCATATATTATTTTCCTTATCTTCCTTTATCTTTATAATATTATTACTTACTATTGAGTTTTTAGATTTTTCATTATGTCTATATTGTTTAAACTCATATCCATTATACCTATTTAAACCATCTTGAGTTCCTATCCATATGTATCCCTTGCTATCTTGATACAAATCTTCTATAGTACCTTGCGACAATCCCTGCTCAATCGTTATGTTCCTAAATTTCAGACTTGTTTGAGCAAATATTTTAATAGTATTTATAGATAATATCATTATTAATACTACTAACACTTTAAAAATATTTAACTTCTTTATATATGTCATATTGCCCTCTCTTTATCTGTATTTTTTAACTCTTTCATTATATTACATAATTTTACATTTTTCTACACAAGTATATAGTATTGCTTATCTTATTGTATTTACTATACAGTTGTATTTATTTAAATATTTTACATTACTTAATTACAAAACATCATATAAGGACTATAATTATTATAGATATATAATTTATGTATTAGGGGGAATAAACTTTATGAGATTTGATTGTTTTTATTATCCTACAGTAAATGACGATGGTAAAGTCATAAGATCTAACATAAATTTAAAAGAGTTTGAGTTTGGAGATCAAGTCCCAACAAAAACACTTTATTATAATTACAGTAAAAACTTTGCTATTTACCAAGGGGAAGAATTTTATATTGTAGAAGATGGAATTTTAACTCAGTCTATAAGCCCTGATAACTTAAAATTTCCATTAAAAATAGTATTTGGTAAAGGAAGACAGCTTAAAATATTTTCAAAAAAAGATTTGCCATCTATAAGGCTTTTGTTAAAAGGAGAATTTGAAAAAGAAAAAGAACTAGGTGAACTATTTTGCTTATCCCTTATGTTAAATAAAAAAATCAAGCATATCCAGTATGAAATTATGTCAGATTTAACTAATAGTTCTAGAGATTGTGATTTTTTAAATCAAGAAATAAATAATCGAACATATAAACTTATAGAAGATTTGAAAATAGTAGAAAGAAAGTTTTATTCTCTTACTTTAGATTACCCTAATTTAAAGGACTCTTATTTAAAATATATGAATTTTAGTGATAAAGAAGACATGTTAGAAATATCTATAAATAAATATTTTAAATCTGATAGTAATGAATATAAGCATTACTTAATATTACGTTCTATGTGCAATTCGAAACCTATATATCCTAAATTCAAGTTAGATAACCTTATTAGTTCATTTAATTATAATCTTTAATAAATTTTATAAAAACTATTTATATTTAATAGCTAATCATTATAGAAAATGCCTGCACTACATATATAATAGTATATCTGTAAATATCAATAAATTAAAAATGGTATTGTTTTAATTAAATCAATACCATTTTTTGTGTTTTACTAATTCTTTTATCTTAACTTCCTATATATATCCTCTCAATATGCAAGCTAATTTTTTGTAAAAAAATAGACTGCATATGCAGTCTTAAGCTTTTTTAATACTATTCAGGGGGATAGTATTTTCCATGTCATTAGATTTACTCTTATATTATTCATCATTTAAAAATAATCTGAGTAAATTAATTTATTCTTATGATATAAATTGTGGTTGTGTCCTTCTATGTCCGTTCCTGTCGGTGACTATTAATAATATAATATATTTCTACATTTTTTACCATATTATAATTTCTTTTTTATGTAAAATTTTATTTTTATGTATTTTTTAATTAATTATTTTTAAACATCCTATAAAATAAATTTTATATTTTTCTCATTTTTATAATATAATTTATATATTTGTTTTATTTAATCAATTTCTTAATACAATAAAAATGGATACCTAAACTTTTAGGCATCCATTTTTATTATATATGTGATTCTACTTTGCTCTTTATAGATTCCTTTGGCATAAATCCAACCATAGTATCTACAGGCTTTCCATCTTTAAAAATCATCATTGTAGGAACACTAGATATCATATATTTTCTAGCTATTTCAAGACTTTTATCTATGTCTACCTTAACAAATTTAGCGTCATCTTTCATTTCAACGCTAAGTTGCTCAAATATAGGAGCTAGCATTTTACAAGGTCCACACCAAGTAGCGAAGAAATCAACCACTACAACTCCATCATTTACTTCTTGTTCAAAATTAGTGCTATTAATTATTTTTCCCATTTTTTCCCTCCAAAATTGCCTCTTTAATCCTTATTAAATTAATACATACTATTTCTAGCGTAAAATATATTAATAGTATATTTATTACCTTTAATAACTGTTAAATCAATTTTTCAAAATTTTATATCTTGGTAAAATTTATTTATATTTAATAGTTATTAATTTGTATTTTTACATTTCCTCCGCAAGTAGCTCATTTATAGCATCATAAGTAAAGTTTATTATTTCATCACATCCAACTTTATTTTTCTTTAAGTCTACACATATTTCAGAATTATATTTTTCTCTAACTTTTTTCATCAACTTATTTGAATATTTTCTAGCTATATTAGCCTCTGTATTATTTTCTCTTCCTTTTATAAATCCTATAACTACTATACCTGCATTTACAGCACCACATATACTTCCTACTGTCATGCCAACTCCCATACCACTACCTAGTGCAACAGGTATGTCTGTATTATGTTCTTCGTTATATGCTTTTATTAATGCTTCTGCACAAGTATACCCTTGACTATGGTATTCTGATGGTCTTATCATACTATCACTCCTTAAGTACTTTAGTTCATGAATATATGTTACCATACTTTACTACATATTTCTGTGACTTTATCACACATATAAATAACCCTTATAATTATAAAGATTTATTATATTAATTTATCATCTTTTAAAAGTTTGTATAATGTCGGCTTAAAGTTAAATTCACTTATTAAATTATTTACTTCATTTAATGCTTTTTCTCTCTTCTCTTTAGACACTTTTCCCTTAGCCGCTCTTATTAATATATTCTTAGGTGAGTGGGCTATATCTATAAATTCTAGTAATTGAGTTTTATACCCTATACTTTCAAGTAAATTTGCTCTTACAGCATCTGTCATAAGTGCAGCCATTCTTTCTTGGATTATCCCATACTTTGTAAGTAGAGAAAATTCATCTGACTTCATTTGACTATTAAACTCGTGTTGACAACAAGGAACTGAGAATATCATCTTTGTATTCCACTTTATAGCATTATATAGAGCATAATCAGTAGCCGTATCACATGCATGAAGTGTTATTACCATATCTACCTTATCTGTAAATCTATATCCATTTATATCTCCTAATTCAAAGCTTAAATTATCATAATTGTACTTTTTAGCTATATCATTACACTTTTTAATGACATCAGCTTTTAAATCTAGACCTATCATTTTTACATCTATTTTTTTTATCTCTACAAAATAATAATATAAGACAAATGTTAAATAAGATTTTCCACATCCAAAGTCTAATATAGTAAGTTCTTTATAGTTATTCTTCTTAATTTCATCATCAATAATCTCTATAAATCTATTTATTTGCTTATATTTATCATATTTTGATTTAACAACCTTCCCTTCCTTAGTAAATACTCCTAAGTCTATAAGTGGTTGTATTATCATTCCTTCTTTTAATATATAGTTTTTCTCTTTATTATGGCTCTTGTTTACCATATTTGAGTTATCACTATTTTTTTTTCCTAAAAATATTTTACCTTTTTTAGATACTTTTAGATCAAAAGTTTTAGATATAGTCCATGCTGCTAATTGTTTATAGTTATCGCCTATATACTCTAATAATTTAGTATTTAGCTCATCTTTTTCTATATTCTCATGAAAAACTTGTTTATCCGTATACTTTTCTATTTGATAGTATTCTTTATTGTTTTTTTCTTTTAAAACTATATTTATTTTATTGTATTTTATATCTTTATTTTTTTTATTACTTATAACTACTTTAATAACTTCATCTTTAGTTATTTCATCAATTGATTTTATTAGTTCTTCCATTCATTCACACCTATCATCTCATATTTTTATGTCCATATTAAGATATTATTATATATATTAGATTAATTCAAACTCTTTTTGCATAATACCATCATGTATAGTCATTTTTTAATGTTTACCTTACACACTTATCTCTATTCCTTCATTTTGTAAAATTTCTTTGAGAATATGGTCATTTCTAATGAAATAAATTAAAAAGTCGCCTTTAATTAAAGGCGACTTTTTATTAAGCTATTTTAATTTCCTTTTCATCTTCTAATCTTTGTCTTCTATCTTTGTTTAGATTATTCATTCCTCTAGATGCTATTATAAGTAATATGTATGCTGCTGCAACACAAGCTAATATACCCATCCATGCAGTGTTATAACCAAACTTATCTGTAAATAAACCAAATATAGCTGATCCTCCTGAGAATCCAAGTGCAAATACTAAGTTTATCATACCTAATATACTACCATATTCTTTTCTTCCAAAGAATGAACCTGTAAGATATGCTGGTCCCATCATATACATATAAACAGCTATACCTTTTATAGCAGAGAATGCATATGCAAATATTGGAGATGTTCCAGACATAGTCAAGAATATTCCTGACACAAATACTGCTACTGATGATATTACTAAGCACTTCATAACACCTATTTTATCAAATAATATCCCACCAACTACGTTTCCACATAATGATGTAATTGCAAATATTGAACCTGACATTGCTACAACACTAGGATTTAACTTTAACTCTCCTTGGAAATATGCAGCATATTGTACCGAATATGCAGATACATATATTCCTACAAATAAGAATCCTATTGCCATCATCCAAAAATATTTTATCTTCTGTACTTCTTTTAATGTATATGCTAAATCTGCTTTTTCTTTCTTTTTATCTTCTGCCTTATCTAATTTTTTATTTCCTACTACTATCTCATCTTTATTTTTAGGCATTCTTATCATTAATAATGCGACTGGTATACCAACAGCTAAAGATAATACCCCAAATAAGAAATAAGCTTTAGAATATCCATTAGATGCTATTGAGTATATAGCCATTTGTTGAAGGAATATATTACCTATAGATCCTCCAGCAAAAGCAATTCCCATTGCCTTTCCTTTTGTACTTTCATCAAACCATGAGTTTATTAAAAGTGGAACTCCTATAGCTGATATAGCTGATGTTCCTATATTAACTATTCCTGCTACTAAGTAGAATTGCCATAACTCTGTACACATAGAGAATAACATAAATCCTCCACCAGATAATAAACATCCTACTATATATATTAATTTAGCATTTATCTTCCCGTAAAGCGCACCTATAAATGGAGATGCTACTGCTGATACTATTGTTCCTATTGTAAATATTAATGAGAATGAACTCAGACTAAACCCCTTATCTGTTGTTACTGGATGTATAAATAATGGCTGAATATTTGATGCTACACCAAATGGTATTGCTTGTATAAGCATACATGCTATTACTATCATCCATCCCTTTGCTATTTTGTTACTCTTTAAATTGCCCATATATCCTCCTAATTTTATTGCCTAGAAATTTTCTAGTTTTTCCTTACCGTAATTTTAGTATATTTCGTATTCCCTTGTTGAGAAAACGTATTTTTCATTGTCTATGCTTATATAATAACACGTATCATCTACTTACTTTTACGAATAATAACGAAACTTAAGGATATAAGGCATTTTTTATATGCCTCTGCATTTTTCATTGAAAAAACTTTCTTCAAATTGCTTCTATTTTATTATATTTCAATCTATTTCGAACTCTTATAATATACCTTAGTAAGTGATATAATATAATTTAAAAGCTGACATAAAACGAATTATTGGGGGGAATATAACTTGAAAACCATTACTTTTGGAAGTTTATTAGAGAATCTACTATACTTATCAAATCAAAAGAAAAGTAGTTTGGCAAAGTATGTAGGCTATGATGTTTCTTATGTAAATAAGTGGATTCTTTCTAAACATCTTCCAAGCTCAAAAAGAATAAATGAAATATGTAAAAATATATCAGACTTTATTATGGAGTCTTTAAATGACGATACATTAGATAATTTAATAGATTATTTTGAAATATCTTCTGATAGCAGTAATGAATTCATTGGAGAATATATAGAAACTAAGCTCAAAGAAGTTTATATGGATACTGTCAATGTAAACAATACTCAGGTAAAATCCATGCCTAAAACTACGCATTCAGAGGAATATTATAATAGTACTTCTTTAGTTAATCCAGGCATAATTTATAAAACCTTTTTTAAAGAATTGAGCTTTTATGCTGATAAAGATGAAGATTTAGAAGTACTGATTTCTGTAAATTTACTTTATCTAAACCATAAAGATAAATTAACACTATCTAATTTGAAAGCTTTTTTAAATGAATTAAGTAAAAAAGTTAATGTTAAAGCGAGTTTTTTAATCGGTCTTAATGACTATGAAGATGAGGACGTTATTAATACACTCCTTGCTATAAACTTAATTTCAACATCTACTTCACTTAATTTTAAGTTATACAACTGTAGTATAAATTCCAATACTGCAATATTTGCAATTAAAAATAAATTCTTATCTACAAATCTATTCTTTGAAGAAGGTGAATGTATGTTTACCACAACCTCTAAAGACAGAAAATTAGTAGAAGATTTTTATGCAAATATAAAGTATACTTTAAAAAATAAAGGAAAACTTTTATACGACAAAAGAGATTGTACCTCTATGATAGAAAATCAAACTTATATACAATATATAATGAACAATGATTTAAGATGTCTTTTAGGTTCTATTAATGAATTCTTTATGCCTCCGGATTTATTCATGGAGATTGCCGAAAGAGTTTTTGGAGATAATAAAAAAATTATAAATGAGCTAAAAAAGATAAATGTATTCCTTCATAATGTTACTTATAAATCTAATCTTAAAGTACTTATATATGAATCAGAACTTAGAAAGTATATGTCTTCAGGTTGCTTACACTTTTTCAATATACCAGTAACTCTTACATTCAAAGAAAGGGAAAGACATATTGAATATATAGAAAAAATATTAATGGAATCTAATGATGTTGAAATACGATTAGTTGATGGAGATTTTGTTGATGATTTTAGAGAAAAAGAGAATCCATCTTTATATTTATCTAAGAATTTAAAGTTTACAAAAGTACATCCTAATTCAGGACAAAATGATTACTTTATAATAAGTGATAATGATTTCAAAAATATGTGTAATAATTTATTTGATACACTTTGGAATGATAGAAAAGATATAGTATTAGATAAAAAAGAAGAAATATTAGACAGAATATCAAAATCTATAAGTTATACGCGAATAATAAGCGAAAATTTCGGAGAAAATATAGAATAAAATCAAAGCTGTAGAAAAGCCTTTTGCTATCTACAGTTTTTTTGTACATTACATTATTGTAATATTATATTTTTTTATTTACAAACGATAATTACATATTTATTATAGGTGTATAATATATATTTTTTAAGAGAGGTAAATAAAAATGATAAAAAGCTTAAATTCTAAAATATTAAATGTTATTATATTAATAGGAATATTTATTACAGGTGTTTTACTCCTAGCTACACCAATGATAAGTATAGCTTTATGTAAAACACAAGTACCTGTGTCAGAACTTAACCCAATAATGATTAATGTATCAATTTGCGTATACTTATGTTTTATACCTTATATGATATCTTTATTTAAATTAAAAAAGCTTTGTAGATTAATTATAAAGAATATACCTTTTACTATGGCCAGCTCAAAAGCTCTAAAAACTATATCTATATGTTCTTTTAGTGAGATTATTATATTTGCTGTATGCATGTTGTATCTAAAATACTTTGTAAGTCCATTTAATGACACTCTTATAATTCCAGCAATTATAGTAGTTACTTTTATCTGCCTAGTTATAGGATTATTATGTCTTACTTTATCTCAATTATTTGAGACAGCTACAAAGATAAAAGATGAAAATGATAAAACAATTTAGTGAGGAATATTTTATGCCAATTCTTGTAAATTTAGATGTTATGATGGCTAAAAGAAAGATTAGTTCTACCGAACTTTCAAAGGAACTTGGTATAACTATGGCTAATCTATCTATATTAAAAAATAATAAAGCCAAAGCTGTAAGATTTACTACATTAGATTCAATATGTAAAATACTAAACTGTCAACCTGGAGACATATTAGAATATGTAGATGAAGATGATGAAAGATTAAAGTAAATAATTAAAAAAGGAGCTATATTAGATTTCTAATAGCTCCTTTTTTAGTTTAATATTTTAAGTTACTACAAGTTCCACATTAAACAAATACTTTTTTAATATACAAAACAAGCTAGATACATATATTGTATCTAGCTTATTTTTATATTATGAATTTTTGACTATATTTTTATATCCAGTATAAGTTGCATAGAAATATCCAACATATATAAACACAAATATTAACGCAGTTACTAAAGATGATAATCCTATATCTGGCTTACCATACATAGCTATAAACTCATTTGATACTTTTATACCAACTATAGAATGTATAAATGCAAGTACTATTGGTAAACTAAAATATATTAATGTTTGTATAAATATACTCTTATTTATCATTTTATCATTTGCACCTATTCTTCTTAGTGATTTATATCTTTCTATACTATCACTTGCTTCTGATAACTGTTGTAATGCTAATACTGCCATACTAGATATTAAGAATATTATTCCTAGGTATATACCTATAAATAACATAATTGTTGTCATACCTTTACTTTCTGCATATACTTGAACCTTAGTTTCTCCGTAGATAAATGCTGAATTTTTATAGTCAATCTTACCATTTTTAAAATCATCAAATAATTTAGATAGTTTTTCTTCTGAGTTCTTGCTATTTTCTCCAAAATTCACATTTAAATAAGATTCTCTAACTTGAAGTTTGTTTGTTAAATCATCATTAACTACTATAGTAAACATATTGTCAGCTAAAGCAGTTGTATGAAGAGAGTCCTCTATAGCCTTTTCATTTTTAACCTTATAATTTTTTTTATCTATTTTTATCTCTTTATTATTTTCTAAAAAGTTATTTATTATTTTGCTAGCCATATTATTATTTGACATAATTAAAACTTCATTCTTACCTAAGCTTATACTTTTTTTACCCTCTAGCTTTCTTATGTCATTGTATTCTGATATTTTTATAAAATCAGCACCTATGTCCTCTATCTTGTCTAAATTCTTTTGATTTTCCTTATCTAAACCTTTATTTAGATTCTTTATCTCAAATCCTGAGTCATATGTATTATAGTATAAATATTTGTCTTTATCATTAAATTTAAATCCTAAATTATTTAAAGCATCTTTTATACTTTTAATTTTACCATCTTCATTTGCAAATACTCTCGCACTAGCATCAAATGGTGTTGTTTTCTCAAGTCCTTTTTCTAATGCATTTTTAAACCCTATTCCAGTTGATAACATTCCCATAGTTAAAAATAACATTAGACATATAATAGACATTGATATAAAGTTTGTATTAACTTTGCTATTTATTTGCTTTGTTATAAAAATATTTAATCCTCTAAAATAAATATTTTTACTATTTTTAAATATATATAATCCAAATCCAGCTAAACTATAGAAAAATAAGAATGTACCAACCACACCAAGTCCTATTGACATTGAAAATCTTATATCTTCAATATTAAGTTTAGCATCTAATATTAGCTTATATGCAGTTCCTATTGAAATTAAGCATAAGATAAATGTTATTAGGTATATAATTGGATTTTTAAATCTTATATTTTCATTCTTTTTCCCTGCAGTTAATAAATCTATTATCTTGTATCTAGATATTACAATTACATTAAATGCCATAACAATTAAAAATATTATTCCAAAGTATATTATGGTTTTGATTATTGCACTTGTAGAAAAAATAAATTTATACTCACTCATATTTACTTCAAATAATTTAGATGTAAATAATGATAACCCTTGACTCATTATTAGTCCTAATATAAGCCCACTTGCTAATGATATTACCCCAACTATAAGTGTTTCTAAAATTAGTATTTTAGATATTTTTCCTTTACCCATACCTAAAGTCATATATATTCCAAGCTCTTTTTTACGTTTTTTGATTAAAAAATTATTTGCATATACTATTAAACTACCTAATATAAATGATACAAATACAGATATTCCACCTATAATCTTAGATAGTGTATCTACAAATCCCATTGTTGAATTGTTCATCTCTAAAATAGCTTTTTGAGATTCTATTGAGTTAAAACTATAGAATATACTTACAGCTAAAGTTAGTGTTAAAAAATATATAGCATAATCTTTAAAACTCTTTTTTACATTTCCTATTGCTATCTTAGAATACATCGTTGTCATCACCTCCAAGAAGGGTTATAACTTCTATTATTCTGTTGAAAAATTCTTTTCTAGTATCACTACCTCTTACTAACTCACTAAATATTTTTCCATCTTTTATAAATAAGATTCTATGAGCATAACTTGCAGTAAAGGCATCATGTGTAACCATAAGTATTGTTGTTTTTAAGTCTTCATTTAAACTTTCAAATCTTTCAAGTAATAATCTTGCTGATTTTGAATCTAATGCTCCTGTAGGTTCATCTGCAAGTACAAGTGATGGATTTGTAACAATCGCTCTTGCTGATGCTACTCTTTGCTTTTGTCCTCCTGATATTTGGTATGGATATTTATTTAATGCTTTTTCTATTTCTAGATATTTTGCTACTTCTTTTACTTTAGAGTCTATATTAGATGGCTTCTCTCCTTTTATAGTAAGAGCTAATGCTATATTTTCATAATTTGTTAAAGTATCTAAAAGATTAAAGTCCTGAAATATAAATCCTAATTCATTTTGTCTAAACTTATCTAGTTTTTTTGATTTTAAATTCGTTATATTTTGACCATTTATTATTATATTTCCTGTAGATACATTGTCTATTGTCGATATACAGTTTAGTAGAGTTGTCTTACCACTTCCTGAAGGACCCATTATACCAACAAATTCTCCTTCATCTACTCTAAAACTTATATTATCAATTGCCTTTGTTATATTGTCTTTATTTCCATAGTATTTTTCTATATTTTCAACTTTTAATATATTATTCATTTAATAACCTCCTTAGATTTCTTATATATGTATTTTATACTAAATCCAAAAATCTACATATTCATTTGTCTTTCATTTTCATTACACTTTTGTAAGATTCTATAACTTTCTAATATTTCTTATTGTCTAATTTAGGTATATGTAACCATATTGCAACCAAATTTGTCTAAATATATCTTACAATTATATTACTTACTTGTTTATTAAGGGGGAATATTTTATGAACTGTCTAAGATGTGACACAAGTCTTGAATTTTTAAAAGAATATAGATTTGATTCTCAAGAGGCTGACCGTGGATTTTTTAAAGCTATCTTTGATGTAGAGGAGCATTTAATGTTTAAAATTTACGTCTGTCCTAAGTGTAGACATACAGAGTTTATATATACAGGTAAATCAACTTGGGTTGATTTATAAAAACAAAAGATGATTCTAAAGTTAGAATCATCTTTTTGTTATATAACTTACTATTTTCTATGAAGTTTTGAGTAAACTCCACCTTTTTCTATAAGTTCCTTATGAGTTCCTCTCTCTTCTATACCTTTTTCCGTTAATACTACTATCTCATCTGCATTTTTTATAGTTGATAATCTATGTGCCACAACTAAATTTGTTCTATCTTTACTTAGCTCTTCTAAAGATTTTTGTATTTCATATTCTGTGACATTATCAAGTGCTGATGTAGCCTCATCTAGTATCATTATTGGAGGATTTTTTAAAAATATTCTAGCTATAGAAATTCTTTGTTTTTGTCCTCCTGATAACTTAACTCCTCTTTCTCCTATATATGTATCATAACCTTTAGGAAGAGTTTGTATAAAATCATGTATTTTAGCCTTTTTACAAGCCTCTACTATTTCTTCATCAGTAGCACCAGTTTTTCCTATTACAATATTATCTCTTATAGTTCCTGTAAATAAAAATACATCTTGTGCTACAACCCCTATATTTTTTCTTAGGGAATCTAAGCTTACGTCTTTAATATTTATTCCATCTATCTTTATGCTACCTTCATCAAAATCAAAAAACCTAGGTATAAGATTACATAAAGTTGTTTTACCTCCACCTGATGGACCAACTAAGGCTATTGTTTTTCCAGCTTCTATAGATAAATTTAAATTATCTAAAACTTGATTTTCATCTTCATATGTAAAAGATACATTTTCTATTTCTATATTACCTTTTACACCATTAAGTTCTATTGGGTTTTTAGCTTCCTTTTCTGTTTCTTCATTTATTATTTCCATAAATCTTTCAAATCCTGTCATACCATTTTGGTATTGCTCAGTAAAGTTTATTAATTTTCTAATTGGCTGTATAAACATTTTTACATATAAAAGATATGCTGCGAAATCACCTAACGTTATACGATTCATATAAGTAAAATATCCTGCTACTATTAAAACAACTAACTCTAATAAATCTATAAATAAAAACATTCCCGAAAAATATTGTGCCATAACTTTATATGCACTTTCTCTTGCGTATTTAAATATGTTATTAGATTTATTAAATTTTTCTAATTCTTCTTCTTGTGTACAGAATGATTTAGTAACTTTCATACCTGCTATACTATTTTCTAAAGTAGCATTTACATCACCAGTTTTTACTCTAGTTTCTTTAAATGCCTTATTCATTCTCTTTCTTTGAGTTATAGCATATAAAAGTATTATAGGTAATATAGCAAAAACTATTAGTGTAAGCTCTATATTTATTCCTAATAATATAAAGAATGAACCAACCAACATGACAATAGATATGAATAAGTCTTCTGGTCCATGATGAGCCAATTCAGATATCTCCATAAGGTCATTTATTATTCTAGACATTATAACACCTGTTTTATTATTATTAAAATAAGAACTTGGAAGTTTTTGAAGATGAGTAAATACATAGCTTCTCATATCAGCTTGCATCCTTACACCTACTACATGCCCCCAGTATTGCATAAAATAGTTTAATCCTGCTTTTTTAATAAATATAACTAATAGAGATATTGCAAATACAACTAACATTCTTGTATCTTTATTTGGTACAACATCATCCATTATACTTCTAGTTATCATTGGATAAACTAAGTCACATAGTGCCACTGTGAAAGCAGCTAGTAAATCAAGTACAAACAATTTTTTATAAGGTTTGTAATATTTTATGAATTCTTTTATCATTGTCTACCTCCATCTTTCAATATATTTATACATTGTATATAATATTTTAAAACCATTTTATATTTCAAAGATTTTATGCACTCCACATAATTATATTTCTAATTTATCTATAAGTAAATGATATCTATATTATTCTTACAAATAATATAACTTGTATAATAGTTACTAAAGAACAAAAGTTGTATAAGAATTAAACCCATCCTCATACAACTTTTAGTAAGTTACATTTATTTGTATTATACGTGAATTATTATTTGCTTATTGCTTCATCTACCTCATCTAGCATAGTATTTGTAGATATTATTCCACCATCACTTAAATACCATGAATGAGTATCTAAATAAACTATATTTCCATCTTTAGCTGCCCTAGTATTATTTATTAATTCATTATTTAATATTTCCTGTGCTGGCTTTTGACCTTCATCACTAGATATAACTGACTTATCAACAACAAATATATAATCTGAATCTTGACTTGCTATATATTCAAATGAAACATCTTGTCCATGATCAGAATTTTTCACATTCTCATCTGTCTCTTTAAATCCTAAACTCTTATATATTATCCCAAATCTTGATTCTGATCCAAGTACACTTAATGATCCATCACTAACCATTAAAGTTGTTGCATCTAAATCTTTTTCTGTTACTTTCTTATTTATTTCTTCTACTTTTTTATTTATCTTAGCTAACTCAGCATCTACCTTATCTTCTTTATCAAATATATCTCCTATAACCTCCATATTGTGAGTAAAAGATTCCATGTACTTCCCATCTTCTTTTGATAATGATATAGTTGGTGCTATTTCCGTAAACTTATCATAGAAACTATGTTGTCTTCCATTTATTATTATTAAATCTGGCTTAAGTTCATTTACCTTTTCTAAATTTGGTTCTTTTAAGCCTCCAACATTTCCATACTTAGACCCTTTGTATTCGCTTAAATATTCTGGTATCGAAGATGATTGCGGAGTTCCTACTACACCATCTATACCTAAACTTTGCATTGCATCTAATGCTGCATAGTCAAACACTACCACTCTCTTAGGATTAACTCCTACCTCCGTAGTTCCTAAGGCATGCTCTACCTTAACTGTTTCATCTGCTTTAGATGCAACTTCTTTATCTCCTTTATTTGAAAATACTAATGCCCCTCCTATTAATCCTGCTATAACCAAACCTGATATAGCTGCTACTTTTTTATTCATAATAAGTCCTCCTAATAATTTCTATTATTTTATATTGATTATCTTTATCATTAAAACCTTAAATTTTTTAGAAATAAATACAAATTTTATCTCCATTTATCTCTTGAATATCAAATTTCATCTCATATATTGCTTCTAATACTTCCTTATTTATTATCTCATCAGTCTTTCCATGCTTTGCTATTTTTCCATCTTTAAGTGCTACTATATAATCTGAATAGCAAGATGTATAATTTATATCATGCATAACTAAAATTACAGTCTTTCCTAGCTCATCACATAAATTTCTAAGTACCCTCATCATTTCAACTGAGTGCTTCATGTCTAAATTATTAAGTGGTTCATCTAAAAATACATATTCCGTATTTTGAGCTATAACCATTGCTATGTAAGCTCTTTGTCTTTGTCCTCCACTTAATTCATCTAAGTATCTATCTTCTATACTTTTAAGCTTCATATATTCTATTGCTTCATCTATATATTTATTATCTTCTTCTGTAAGCCTTCCTTGACTATGTGGAAACCTTCCAAAGGCAACAAGCTCTCTTATTGTAAGCTTTAGATTTATATGATTAGATTGTTTTAATATAGCTATTTTAGTAGATAATTCTTTATTATCCCAATCTTCTAATCTCTTTCCATCTATAATAACTTCTCCACCATCTTTTTTCATTAACCTAGTTATTATAGATAGGGCAGTACTTTTTCCAGCTCCATTTGGGCCTATAAAGGATGTTATTTTTCCTTTTTCTATATTTATTGAAACATTGTCAACTACTGACTTATTTGAATATTTTTTTATTATATCTTTTACTACTATCATTATGCTTTACTCTCCTTTAGCAATAAGTATATAAAATATACTCCTCCTACAAAGTTTATAATTACACTTAGAGTTGTATTAAAGCTAAATACTCTTTCTACTAAGAATTGACCACCAACTAATGTTGATATACTTATAAGAATCGATGCTACTATTAAGTAACTGTGCTTATATGTGCTTAGCAGTTGCTTTGTTATATTTACTACTAATAGTCCTAAGAAAGTTATTGGACCTACTAAAGCTGTAGATATTGATACTAATATAGATACTACTATTATCATCTTTTTAACAACTTTATCATAATCCACACCTAAATTTATGGCATTATCTTTACCTAAACATAATACATCTAAATACTTAAGTTCATCATATATAAATGGTATTATTGCTATTAAAATTATGGATGCTATTAAAAGTATTTCTGTATTTACATTCCCAAAACTTGCATGTAGGCTATTTTGAAGAGTAGCATACTCATTTGGGTCTATTACAACTTGCATGAAAGTAGACATACTTTTAAACAAAGTTCCAAATATCATCCCTACAAGAAGTAAGAAAAATATATTATTCCCACTTTTTTCAAAAAGTTTCTTATATAAAACAAAAGATGCTACAACCATTATTACTACTGATAATAAAAAGTTATGACTTTTACTTGCTATAAATTTGCTATCTATTCCAACAATAAATACTATAAGCGTCTGAACTAATATGTATAAAGAATCTAAACCTAATACACTTGGTGTAAGTATATTATTATTAGTTATGGTTTGAAAAATCATGGATGAAAAAGCTATACATCCACCTGTTAATACTATTGCTATTAACTTAGGTATTCTTTGGCTCATAGCATAATCTATATGTTCTGGATTTACCCCTGCTATTAAGAATAGTGCTGAAAATGCAATAACCATTAATCCTATTAAATATATAATTCTTTTTTGCCTGTTTTCTTTTTGTAATCTAATATTTATATTTTTACTAGGTAATTTATTTACACTACTAACTTGCATATGACTTCCTCCTTAATATCATATAAAGGAAAACTATACTTCCTATAACACCAACTGTTAATCCTATTGGTATTTCATAAGGATATATTACAATCCTTGAGAATATATCACATGTTAACACAAATATTGCTCCAAATAACCCTGTATGCCATATACTATCTTTTACATTATCACCTTTATAAATTGATACTATATTTGGTACTATTAATCCTATAAAAGGTATACTTCCTACTGTTATTACTACACATACTGTAACTATTGCTACGATAATTAACCCTAAGTTCACAACTTTATTGTAATTAAGTCCTAGGTTTGTCGCAAAATCTTCACCCATACCAGCTATAGTAAATTTATTTGCATAAATATATGCAAGTATTATCATTGGTATTGTTATGTATAATATTTCATAGTTTCCTTTAAGTATCATAGAGAAATTTCCTTGCATCCAAGAAGTTATATCTTGCATTAAATCATATTTATATGCTATAAAAGTCGTCATTGAACCTATTATATTTCCAAACATTATACCAACTAACGGTACAAACACAGCATTTTTAAACTTTAAACTTTTTAATATTTTCATGAATATAAAGGTCCCACCAAGAGCAAATACAAAAGATGTTATCATTTTGCTACCCATAGTTGCATTTGGTAGAATTAGCATCGCAAATATCAGTCCTAATTGAGCTGAATCAATAGTAGCTCCTGTTGTTGGAGATACAAATTTATTTCTACTTATTTGTTGCATTATAAGACCGCATATACTCATTCCTATTCCTGCAACTAATATACTTATTAATCTAGGCAATCTGCTTATTAATAAAATATTTAATTGTTCTTCATTTAAAGTTAATATATCTACTATCTTTATGTTATGTACTCCTAAAAATACTGATATTGCAGATAATATTATCAATATTATTCCTAAGTATCTTTTCTTCATCTTTCCTCCTAGCTATAACCTTATATGAAAACACATATCTCTTGAAATTAATTTTCAACTTACTTTTATTGTATTGATAATTATTATCATTGTCAATATTTTTTTATTTATTAATAATTATTAATTTAAATTTTTATCTTCAAAAACAAAAATAAGCTCTTACATATATTAACGACTTGTTTTCATTTATATGACAAATACCTAATAATGGTGATTTCTAAATATAATATAAAATAAGAGGAGAATGAATAATCTCCTCTTATTTTAATATTTAGCTATGTCTATTCCACCTAAGGCAATATGAGCAACTCCTGCTCCCACTAGAAGTGCACCTGCCATATTTTTATAATCTTTTCTATTGAACTTCTCTTTTTTATTTTGCTTAGCATCTAACATCAATCCTGTTGCTGTTACTACTGTTCCTAAAGCTACTGGTATTAATCCTTTTTTCATATTACTACCTCCATAATGATATTATTTTATTATTTATCTAAATTTATTATTTGGGTTATCTACTCTATTATGACTTTTAGGCCCTGCGCCTGCTCTAGTTATACATCTTTTATTCCCATTACTGTTTATTTCTGTTATATTCTCTCTATCAGTATTTGTATTCTCACTTTCTGTGTAAAGTAGTTGCTTTCCCAAATTTCTTAATCCATCCATAAAAGAATTATTATCTTCCACTACCTTCACTCCTTTTTATAATCTATTTAACATTAGTTTGTTCATTATACAAAATCAAATACACCATAATTTTTGCAATAAAATCTACTTATCTTCTTTTTTTTAATTAATATCCATTTGTGGATATAAAATACTTATATTTTCCTTAAAAAATTTTAATTTAATTTTTACTAATAAGTAAAATTTCCATTTGTTAAAACTTCCCTTACACTTTCCATATCTTCCTACTATAAAAATTTTATTATTTTTATAGTATTTACTTTTGAATTGGAGACTATCATAAATTAATGCTAATTAGTTTAATCTTAAACATTTTGTGTTATATTTATAATTAAACTATTATATTATCTGGAGTGTTTTATATGAAAATTAATAAGAATATACATTTTACTACTGGAGAATTTGCTAAGCTTTGCAAAACTAGTAAGCAAACTCTTTATCATTACGATCAAGTTGGAATTTTTTCTCCTGAAATAAAAGGAGATAATAATTATAGATATTATTCTTATCAACAAATAGAAACGTTTGGAGCTATAACAATGCTAAAGGATATTGGTATGCCTTTAAAAGAAATAAAAGAATACTTAAGTAAGAGAAATCCCAATGAATTAATTAATTTACTAGAAAAGGAACGTATAAATGTAATCAATAAAATAGATAAGTTAAACCAGATAAAACTCTTTATTGATAGAAAAATTGAATACTCAAAAGATTTTATTAATAATTATACAGATAAAGTCAGCATTTTACCATTACAAGAAGAATACATATTTATTTCAAAAGTTTTTAATTGTTCTACAGATAAAGAAGTTTATGAGGCTTTTTCTGCTCATATAGGTCGTTGTGAAGATAGAGGTATAGCTTACCCCCATTTTTTAGGTGAAATGCTTGAATACAGTGATATAGCTAATGGTAATTACTTAGATTATAAATGTATATATAATAAACTTCCTAATAAAGAATATTCTAATTTTACTAAAGCTAAGGGATTGTACATTGTTGCATATCATAGTGGTAGTTATTATAACACTAGCATTACTTATAATAAGATTTTAAAGTTTATAGAAGAAAATAATCTGTCTGTTCAAGGTCATTTCTATGAAGATATAATACTTGATGATTTAGCAGTTCAAGAATATGATGATTATGTAATAAAAATCTCAATAAAAGTTAATTTATCTAAATAAAACTCATGATTTAAATGGTATTAACTTTAAATTCTAATCCTTTACTAGATCAAAGATTGTAACTATTTTAAATAGTAAAATACATAAAAATACCTATTTATAATAAAAGTTAGCGTCTAAAATAATAAAAATTATTTTAGACGCTAACTTTTAATCTATATTATATTCATTTATTGTTTTTTTTATATTTTTACTACTCATTAGGTTAGACATAACAGCTATATCATCACAATAATCTACTATGTATTTGACATTGCTAGGTGTTATTCCACCTAATGCAATTAAATTTATATTTGAATTAGTAAGTAAAGAATTGGCCTCTTTTAATATTTCAATTCCTTTAGGTTTTAAGTTTTCCTTACATTTAGTTTCATATATGTGTGATAAAAATATATAATCTGCATTTCTTTTTAGTACTTCTACTATATCTTTTATACTATGAGTTGATACTCCTAATATTTTATTAAAGTTTTTGATATCTATATACTCATTTGTATCTTTTTTATTTTTTTCATCATAAATATCTATAAACTTATCAAATGGTAAATGTATACCGTCGGCATTAACTCTTTTAAATACTTCTATATTGCTATTTATTATTATCTTAGTATCTTTATTTATATTTTTTTTAATCTTAAGATATAAATTTTCTAGCTCATCATTACTCAGATCTTTTTCTCTTAGTATTATATTTTTAACGCCACAATAAGATGCTTCTTTTATAACTTCAATATACCTATCATATTTGCATAGATGCCTATTCGTTATTAGATACATTAAAACCTTTCCCAATCTTTAAATATTTGTTGGTATCCAATATCTTTTAACATGGCTTTTATATCACTAACACTACTTTCATCACTAATTTTAAATTGAGATGTATCTTTACTATTTTGAGAATGCCCTCCTACATTTGTTGATACACCTGCACTTAATTTTGTAACTCCCAAAGGTATTAAATTTCTTCGCAATGATAAGCTTTCTCTAGTCGATAAATTTATACCACCTTGATTATCAAATAATCTCATAACAACCATAGCTTGTACTAAATCATTATCATTGATATCAATTATTTTTTCATAACATCCCTTAAATGTTCTTATTCTAGGTATTGAGTATGAAACGTCTACATGTGGATATTTTTTTCTTAAATATCTTCCATGCATTAATGTAAAAAAAGTTTCTTTTCTAAAATCATTAAGACCAAGTAACGAACCTATTGATACACTTCTCATTCCAGCTTTTATTCCTCTTTCTGGTGAGTCTAATCTATATTTATAATTAGATTTTGGACCTTTTAAATGTACCTCTTTATAAATATTTTCATCATATACTTCTTGGTATACAGTAAGCCCTTCAACGCCTTTATCTACTAAATATTTATACTCTTCTTCATCCATTGGATAAACTTCTATTGTAATAGATGGAAATTTATCTTTAAGAACTTCTACAGCTTCACCTATATACTCTACGTCTGAATGAATCTTACTTTCTCCAGTTAAAAGCAACAAATGCTTAAATCCCTCTTTAGATATTTCATTTCCTTCTATTTTAATTTCATTAATGTTGAGCTTTTTTCTACTTATTCCAGAATCTATATTATATCCACAGTATAGACATTTATTTACACAATAGTTTGCTATATACATAGGAGTATACAAAAGTATAGTCTTTCCAAAATATCTATTAGTTATCTCGTGTGCTTTTTGTGCCATTTCTTCCAGGTATTTAGTGGCTTTTTTCGATAATAAATTTAATAAATCATATTCATCTAAATTATCCTTTTCTAAACTTCTTAAAACATCATAATTTGATACATTTTCTAGATATTTATCTATATCAATATCTTTATACTTTTCTATAACATTATAAAAACTCAAATTAAACACCTACTTCACTTAAAAATCCAGTAAGAGGTGAAGATGCATTTGCAAAATTGCTTACTCTTCCTGTTTTAGCTAAATATGCTTCTCTTCCACCTTCAACTGCTAATTTGAAAGCATTCGCCATTTTTATAGGGTCGCCTGCACTAGCTATTGCAGTGTTTACAAGTACTGCTGCTGCCCCCATTTCCATAGCTTCCATAGCCTGAGATGGTTTTCCAATTCCTGCATCTACTATTATTGGTATATCTAATTCTTCTATCATTATTTTTATCATTTCTTTCATTTTAAGCCCTCTATTAGAACCTATTGGTGCCCCAAGTGGCATAACTGCTGCTGCCCCTGCTTCTATTAGCCTTTTGCCTGCATATAGATCTGGACTCATATATGGAAGAACTACAAATCCTTCATCAGCAAGTATTTTAGTTGCTTTTATAGTTTCTTCATTATCGGGTAATAAGTATTTTGTATCACTTATTACTTCTATTTTTATAAAGTTTCCACATCCCATTTTTCTAGCTATTCTTGCTATCCTGACAGCTTCCATATGATTAGTCGCTCCTGATGTATTAGGAAGTATTGTCATATTGTTAGGTATATGTGATAGTATATTTTCTTCTGTATTGTCTAAGTCTACTCTTCTTAATGCCATAGTTATTATTTCACTGTTACTTGACTCAATTACTCTTGGTAACATATCATTTGAACTATATTTTCCTGTTCCTATTAAAAGTCTACTATTAAATTCATGACCATTTAATATTAATTTATCCATTTTTATCCCCCATCTAATCTTATTTATCTTCTATTAATATTTTTGTTGCTAAGTTAGCCATGTGATTAGCACATATAGCCACCCTTGGTGCCATAAGCCCATCACCTTCTTTAGCTTCATTTATCCCATCTCCACATATGTAAAATTTATCTCTAATTTTTCTTGTTTTTATTATGTTAGAATCATAATATCCTGCCATTCCAGACGAAGATATTAAATATTTATCTCTCATTTTAGTTAAAATACTATTTGCAATTTCTGCTTTGTACTTTGGATTATCAAAAGCCTCTATTATTATATCTACATTCCCAAATTCATGTATATTTGATGAATCTATTATTTTATTTATAGTTCTAACCTCTATAAATGGATTAATATTTTCTATATTATGTTTAAGTGCATCGGTTTTATATTTTCCTATATCACTTATAAAATATTGTTGTCTATTTAAATTAGATGGTTCTACTATATCAAAGTCTGCTAGTATTAATGTTCCTACACCTATCCTAGCTAAAGATATAGCTATATTTGAACCCAATCCACCAATGCCTAATATTGCTACTTTTCCATTTTTTAATTTATAATGTACATTTGGAGTATGTCTGCTAACCATAAGATTTTCTAATTCTTCAAATTTTGGAATTTCACCCTTTTTTATTAATGTAACTCTATCATTTTCATATAATTTTAAATCTAAATCTGCATCTGTATCTATTGGATGACCATTTAGTATTATTATATCTGCATCTTTTTTATATTTTTCTTTAACTTTATCTACTGTAACTATATCCTTATCAATATTTACAGGTAGATCATTTATAAAAAGTTGCATCTTAGCCTCCTCCAACAAATCTTATGACCTCTATAACATCTTCTTCTCTTACTATATAACTATCGTATTGATTATTTTCAATTATGTTTAAATTTATCTCTACTACTACTCTATCTTTTTTAACTCCAATATCTTCTAATAATTTTGATATTGTCATATCTGGTTTAAATTCAAACTCTTTCCCATTTACCTTCACTTACGTTTCCCCCTTTTAAGGATTATCTTTTATAAGATACAAAAATAATTATATAAATTTAACTTTAATAGCATTAAAAAAGCACTCTCTTTTTATAGAGAGCGCCTTATTTAACTAAAAATCTAGGTACATTAAAATATACGAGCTTCCCTACGTAAGAATTATCTTAATCAGGTTCTTAGAGTCTGAAAGTTATGGCTTTACTTCTCAGCTATCCAATTATAGCTCCCCTAGCTTTTATTTATTTTTACAAGTTGAGTGTAGCACAATATATTTTTATAATCAACAAATTATTAGTTTATAAATAAATTAGATATATATATTCATTATACGAATTTTATTTAATTTTCCTATTAAATTAGTTAACTTTCTTATGTATAATAATTATATAGTTATTCAATAATTTCAATATACTTTGAATTATTCTATAAATTAATTCTTATAAAAAATTCGGAGGCGAAAAAAATTGATTTCAAAAGATACAAAGTACTTTTTTGTAGTACTAATACTTTTTTGTATAATTGGATTTACAGTAACTATATCTACAACACAATTAAATATTTTAATATATGGTTCTCCTATTTTCATGGTGTTTTATGCAATTTCAGGGTATTCTCCTGCTTTAGCTGGATTAATTACCTCTAAAAAGTTTTTATCTAAAGATGAGTTTGATAAATTTTTAAGAAACTGTGTAAATGCAAACAGGAGTCTAAAGGAATATTTATATGTTATTATTACGGCTTTAATACTTTGGACTGTTCCATATATAGTAGTTGAAATGTTTAGAGGTTATGGTGCCCTACTAAAATCTCCATTAATATTTTTAAGTTGGTTAACTCCTGTAATGATATTTGGGGGAGGATTAGAGGAAATAGGATGGAGAGGTTTTTTACTTCCTAAGTTACTAGAGAAATTTTCTCCTTTTAAGAGTTCTCTAATAATAGGTATTATTTGGTCTTTATGGCATCTACCTTTATGGTTTGTAGTTGGTACACCACAACAACATACTAGTTTTATTCCATTTGCACTTAGTTGTATTGCTTCTTCTTTTGTACTTACTTACATATACATAGAAACTAATAGCATTTGGCTTTGTATATTGTTCCATGCTTTAGATAATGCTTGTTCTTATGTATTTGAGTACGATGTGGATTTACATATAATTATAGCCCTAGCAACTTGTCTAGCTGGGTTTATTATATTTTATATATCACACAAATATATAAAATTAAAATCTAAATAATTAAAGTTATATTAATAATAATAAGCTATTTAATAATAAAAACGTATTGAAAATTTCAATACGTTTTTATTATTAAATGTTTATGGCACTACACTTGTTCTATAAGGCCATATCCATCATGTCTTTTATATATAATACTTGTTTTATTTGTCTCTATATTTCTAAATAAAAAGAATTGATGTCCTAATAAATTCATTTGAACAATTGCATCTTCTGGAGTTATTGGCTTGTCCATTTTAAATTTCTTTCTTCTTTTTATTACATCGTCATCTAAATCTATTTCTTCATATTCCTCTATATTATCAAATCTTATACTTTCATTTTTTCTATTTCTTCTTATCATTTGTGTTTTGTATTTTCTAAGCTGTTTATAAAGCTTATCATATAATAAGTCTATTGCTGAATATAAATCTTCTTGGCATTCTTCAGCTCTAACGATAGTTCCATGTTTAGTATATACTGTCGCTTCAATACTTTGATTTTTTCTCTTTACATCTATTTTAACATGTACATCAAAATCATCATTAATATATTTTTCTAGCTTTTCAAACTTACTTTCAATTTTTTCTCTTATTGCCTCTGTAACTTTTACATGCTTTGAAATTATTTTTACGCTCATAGTATGTACCTCCTGTATCTGGACTACATTTTTAAATATACAAGATATCTTGTATATTTAAATAATAACAGGAAAACAATTACATTTTAAGGCTATTATTATATATTTTTTTGGTGTATTATAGAAGTTAAGGGGGTTTTTTATCTATTATCTTTTTTTATTTTTACCATCTTCTTTTTTACACTAATCTCTTTATACTTCTTTAATATAATTTCACCTTTGTGATTTAATATATCTACATAAGAACAAAGGTCTTGTACCTCTATTACACCTATATCTTCATTATTTATTCCCTCTATACTATTAAGAGCTCCAACAATATCTATAACTCTTATTTTCTTTTTCTTTCCAGCATTTAGGTATAGTCTCGTTACTTCACTGTGAACCTTTTTTTCTTCATTTCTATTTTTTCTATTTTTTAAAACTTTTTTATTATTTTCTTCAAACTTAGCTTTTCCTAAAGCAATATCTTCTTTTTTTATGTCATCTAGATCTTCTATTTTATATCCAATATAATGTTCTATTTCTTCCATATACTTTTCATCTTTTTGATTTACCATAGTTATAGATTTTCCAAAGCTTTTTTTTCTACCTGTCCTACCTATTCTATGTATATAGTTTTCTTTATCTCTAGGCACATTAAAATTTATAACTAAAGATATGTCATCTATATGTATACCTCTACCAGCTACATCTGTACTTACTAGTATATTAAACTTACCATTTTTAAAATCTTTTATCGTAAAATTTCTTTTGTCTTGAGACATATCACCATGAAGTTCTGTTACTAAAAACCTATCTTCCTTTAAATTTTTATAAAGTTTTGTAACAGTTTCTTTTGTATTGCAAAATATCATAACTGATACTGGAGCCTGAGAATATATTATATTTTTTAAAGTATCATACTTTTTTTTATCCTCTACTTTGACTGTCTTTTCTGATATTTGTTTATTATTTAATAAATTTTCATTTTTTACTTCTACCATTTCTGCATCTTTCATATATTCTAAGCAAATATTTTTTATATCTTTATCTATAGTCGCTGAGAATAGTCCTTTAATGCTATTTTTAGGTATACTATTAAATATAAACTCCATATCTTCTACAAACCCTTTTTTAAGCATTTTATCTGCTTCATCAATTATAAAATATCTTATACTTTCAAGGTTAATTGTACCCCTACTTATATGATCAATTATTCTTCCTGGAGTTGCTACTACAATATGAACTCTTTGCTTTAACTCCTTTATTTGATCTTTCATAGGTTGTTTTCCAAATATAGCACTACATCTTATTTTCTTCAATCTACCTATATTAGATATCTCTTCTTTTACTTGAAGTGCTAACTCTCTAGTGGGTACAACTATTAGTGCTTGAAGATTGTTATTATCCACTTCTACTGTTTCACATATTGGTATAGCAAAGCTCGCAGTTTTTCCACTCCCAGTTTTTGATTTGACTATTATATTTTCATATCTTAATAACCTTGGTATAACTTCACTCTGAACTTTCGATGGTGAATTATAGCCTAAATTATACAATGCTTTTAATATATCTTTATTTAATTTTAAACTCTCAAATTTATTATTCATTTAATTCCACCTTATCTAATTTTACTATTATTGTTTTATTAACCATCATAGAATATGGCTAATATGTTTATTTTATTTCAATGTTTTATTGTATTATGATTGTCTTTTTATTTTATTACTTTTATATTAGCATTTAACTAATATACACTAAATTTTTATTTTTTTCTATAATTGCTATTACTTAAGCCTTTATAATTTACTGCATATTTATAAAATATTTTTTACTTTAATTATAAAATAATTTGTATAAATTTTCTGAAAAATATTATTGACATATTCCCTTTAACTATATATAATCAATTTAAATATAAATTTTTTAGGAGAATATAAATATGATAATTAATACAAATCTAACTAACAATAAACAATTAAATATATCTTATTTTAGCTTTTGGCTATTGTAGTTGGTTTGTATTTATGAACGATAGATTAATCGTAGATACAAACTGGTACTTGTTTGTATCTATGATGGTGAAAGCTAACTTGTTATGTAAAGCCACATAGATAATACTATGTGGCTTTTTTATTTATCCTAGGCAAAATAAAAGTCACATGGTACATACTATGTGGCTTTTTTATATATAAAATAAAAAAAGAGGTGTTATTATGAAAAAAAATATTGATATTATTGTTATTGGTTTCGCACTATTTTCAATGTTCTTTGGAGCAGGTAATTTGATTTTCCCACCATACATAGGTGTTACCTCTGGTAGCAATTGGCTAATGAGTTTCTTAGGGTTTATAATTGCAGATGTTGGTATAATACTACTTTCTATCAATGCAATAGCAAAGGCTGGTTCATTCCAAGATGTTATTGGAAAAGCTGGCAAAAGATTTGGGCTTACTTTAGAAGTAATAATGATGTTGTGCTTAGGTCCAATATTAGTAGTGCCTAGAACTGGTGCAACTACATTTGAAATGAGTATACTTCCTCTAAATAACTCATTTAATCCAATAATATTTTCAATTTTATTCTTTACACTAGTGTTTATATTAACTATAAAACCAAGTAAGGTTATGGATATTATAGGTAAATTTTTAACGCCTATACTTTTAGCAGCGTTAGCGATCTTAATAATCAAGGGGATATTATCTCCTATTGGTGAGTTAAATACTAATATTTCTTCTGATAATCTATTTATGAGAGGTGTAACTCAAGGTTATCAAACTATGGATGCCCTTGGATTAGGTGGTATAACTGCACTTGTTATGTCATCTTTCTTAAGTAAAGGTTACAGAAATAAGAAAGAAAATATAAGCCTTACGATAAAAGCATCTTTAATTGCAGGTATTGGGCTTACACTAGTTTATGGTGGACTAGCATATCTTGGAGCTACAGTTTCTACGGTGTATGATGCTAGCATTTCTCAGACAGAATTACTAGTTAATATAACAAATCTTTTATTAGGAAATACTGGTACTATATTATTAAGTATAGTTGTTGCATTTGCTTGCTTAACAACTTCCATAGGATTAACTTCTGTTACAGCTAAGTATTTCGAAGATGTAACTAATAGAAAACTAAAATATGAATACATAGTAACCTTTATATGTGTATTTAGTGCCATATTTTCTAATTTAGGCGTAGATAAAATAATAGCTATTGCTGCTCCTATACTAACAGTGTTATATCCTGTTTCAATAGTTTTAGTTCTAATGAGCTTGTTTGGAAAAATATTTAAGAGAGATTCTGCTTTTAAGGGTGCTGCTTATGCAACATTATTAACAAGCTTGCTTACAGTACTTAGTAATCTAGGTATAAATATCCCTTTTATTAACAATCTTCCATTTGCTAATATAGGATTTAACTGGGTTATTCCTGCACTAATTGGAGCTTTTTTAGGCAAACTAATAATTAAAGAAAATAGTATATGTATAAATTCAAAGATTTCTTAATAAAAATATTCATATAAAAAACTAATAAAAACCTTCAAATAATTAATAGTTGTTTGAAGGTTTTTTATAGATTTTATTAACTTATTTTATCTTTTTCAATTTTATCTAATGAACTAGCAACTGCTATTGCTGAAGCCATAGTTCCATTAACATTAAGCATTGTACGTCCCATATCTAATATTGGATCTATAGCAAGTATTCCACCTAATAGCGGGAAATATGCTCCCATACCCATACCTGATATAACTACTGAAACTGACATTGTTGCAGTACCTGGTATCCCAGCTATTCCTAACGAACTTATAGTTATTACTATAAGTAACATGATATAAAAACTAAAGTTCATAGGAGTACCAGACATATTAGCTACAGTAATTGCCATTAATGCTGGATAGATTCCTGCACAACCGTTCATTCCCATATTAGAACCTAAACTTCCTACAAAACTTGCTATACCTTGATCTACTTTAACATTATCTGTAAGTGTTTCTATTGTTACAGGCAATGTTCCTAAACTTGATCTAGATGTAAATGCTAATATAAGTGGTTTAGATACATTTTTTAAGTATTTTATAGGATTTACCCCACTTAAAGTTATTATTACTAAATGTACAATAAACATTATTGCTACACTTACATAAAGAGCTATTATAAAGTCCATAACATCTAATATTGATGTTACACCTCTATCTATTATCGTAGTAGCCATTAAAGCAACTACTGCATAAGGCATTAGTTTTATTACTGTTATAGAAACACTTATTATTATTTTATAAAATGCTTCTACTAAATCTACAAATGGTTTTATTATTTCTGAATACTTTTTATTAAGTCTCTTTACTGCTATACCTAAAAATCCTGCAAATATTACTACTGCAACTACATTAGCTTGTGCCATTGCATTTACTGGATTTGATGGTAATAAACCTCTTATAGTATCGACTATTGGTGTAACCTCTCTTATTTCTCCACTTTTTACTATCGCTTCGTGTCCTACTCCTAAGTTAAATAAATTTCCAACTACTATACCTATTATTGCTGCTATCGCTGTTGTTCCTAATAACATTACAATAGTCTTTCCTGTTAATTTACCTAGGTTTTCACCTTGCTTTAAGTTCATTATTACTCTTACTATTGAAACAAACACAAGTGGAACTACTAACATTTTTAATAAATCCATAAAACCATATCCAAATAGCCCATACCATTTAGATACTTCTGTTAACCAAGTTACCTTAGTAGGATCTTCTGGGAATCCTGCTATAGCATGGACTAATACTCCTAGTCCAATCCCTAATACTATTGATAAAATCATTAATTTATTAAATTTTATCTTTTTACTTAATTTATTTATTACAAAAAACATTCCTATTAAAATTGCTATTGATATTAAAGTCATATAATTCGTGACCATAAGAAATTCTGAAAAAAACGTATAATTCATGTATTGCCTCCTTCCGATTATTTTTATATAAAGTAAATGAGCTCATACCTGTTTTTTATAATATAACAAGTATGAGCTCTTGTATCAACTGGTAACTTTTTTGTAACCAGATTAATATCTATATAAAATTAACAATCACATTTAATATGTTTGTTACTCCAAAGTATCATAGTTTCCATTATTGGAAGTAACGAAACACCACATTCACTTAAATAGTATGTTGATTGGATATTATTTTTTAATTCTTTTTTGTCATTAATTACTATTCCATTTTCGATTAAAAATTCTAATTGTTGAATTAACATCTTCTTGCTACATCCTTCTATGCACCTTTGTAATTCTCCAAATCTTTTTTTATCATTACCAATTTCCCATATTATTTCACATACCCATTTTTTTCCGAGTATGTTTGATATGAATTTTAGTGGACAATTATTTTGCTTGATATTGTTCAAACTATACATTAACGACCTCCTTTTAATTATTTTATATAGATTAGCTTATAATATAACTATCATTTTGTCCATTTTTATCTTTATAAAATACTTAAAATAAAAAAATTACCATAAACCCTAAGATTTATGGTAATTTTATATTTAGATTATTTTGAGTAGTACTCAACAACTAAAATATCGTCAATTTCTATTGGTACTTCATTTCTTTCAGGCTTTCTAGTAAGAACACCTGAAAAGTTCTCTATATCCTTAGTTAAGTAAGGATATTGGCTAGTAGCATTTTGTTGAAAACTATCTTTAAACATTGTATTTTTTTGAGATTTTTCTCTTAAAGATATAACATCTCCTACTGACACTCCATAAGAAGGTATATCTACTTTTTTCCCATTAACTAGTATATGTCCATGAACTACCATTTGGCGAGCTTGTCTTGTAGAGCTTGCTAACCCTAATCTATATACTAAGTTGTCTAATCTACATTCTAACATTTGTACTAATGCTGTACCTGTAGAGTCTTTAGATTTCATCGCTTTTTTTACATAGTTAGAAAATTGCTTTTCTAACACACCATAGTAAGCCTTTAATCTTTGCTTTTCTAATAACTGTACTCCATATGGTGAAAGCTTTTTGTCCGCTCTAGACGTTCCTTTTGTAGCTCTATCCATTGCTTTTGGATGCCCACATACATTTAACCCTAGTCTTCTACATTGTTTAAATCTAGGTCCCATCATTCTTGCCATAATTATCATCTCCTATAAAATCAGAAATTTGCCGCGATAATTTTAAGCCTATTTTTAATATATCATAATTTTTATTTTTTGTAAATGAATTTCATTATCATTTTTTAAAATAAAAACCACGATATGAATCGTGGTCTTTATATAGAAGTTGTGTAGTTATATTAGTAAATTAAGAGTATAATTAGCATAACATTTATAATGTAATTTATCATATAGGGGAATATTATACTTTCTGTATTAAATCTAACAACGTGCTGAAGATCATCGGATTTAAAAAATTTATGTAAGCTATGATATAATTTACACTTTTATGTTCACTTGCTAGTAAATTACTCATTAATTCTCTATTTATTTAAAGTATATCATAATTAATCATTTTTGTAAATGATAATAATTATTAATTTCATTTTTTGAAACTAAACGTTAAAGTATTCTATGAAATTACTTCTTCTAGCATAATAATTTTTTATTTTGTAAAAAATTCGCTTCGCTTAAGCCACTGCGTGGGCGCTACACTTCATGTCACCAACGACTTTGTCCGTTCCTCAAATGTCACGTTTTACATTTTCAATCCTATTGACATATTTTACTTTCATGAGTTGTTAACATTTTTGTGCTTAATATAATTTACTTACATGTAAAAAATGCATCAAGATAAAATTTATATTTATCTTGATGCATTCTACATACTTAACCTAGCTCATAAAATACTATTTTATTACTTAATAATGTCTTTTTTACGTCTATAACTCTTTGATTTGATGAACCTCTTAACATTAGGCTTAGATTTCTATTGTTTTCTTCAAACTTACCATCTATTAATACATCTATATATTTTAATACTTTCTTTTGACTTTCATCAAAATTTTCTAGTGTATATCCACTCCATAGGTATATCATTTTATTTGGGTAATGTTTCTTAAATTCTTTGCATAAATTAAATACACCTTCTACATTTTGAGGGCATAATGGCTCTCCTCCTAATATAGATAAGTCTCTATCTATATTATTTTTATTTATATTATCAATAATATATTGTAAATCTTCTTGTGTAAATTCTTGACCTCCGTTAAAATCCCATGTTTCTCCATTGAAACATCCTTTACAGTGGTGGGGACATCCTTGTGTCCAAAAAGACATTGTTACTCCAAGTCCATTAGCTATGTCATTGTCTTTTATTTTGGCAAATCTCATATTATCACTCCAAATTCTATAAGTGAAGTACTCTCTCACCTATCTCTTGAGTACGTCCTTTACCCCACATATTTGCCCCAATGTATCCACAAGTTCTTCTCATAACTTGCATTTCATCTTTATCTCTGTTTCCGCAATTTGGACAATACCATTCTAAATCATTATCAAGTTTTATTTCACCTGTGTATCCACACTTATAGCATATATCTGGCTTAGTATTTATTTCTGCATATTGTATATTGTGATAGATGTAATTTATTATTTGTTCTACTGCTTGTAGGTTTTTGCTCATATCTGGTACTTCTACATAACTTATACATCCACCTAAGCTTATATCGTGGAATTGACTTTCAAACTTTAATTTTTCAAAAGCATCTATTTCTTCAGTTACGTGAACATGATATGAGTTTGTATAATACATTCTATCAGTTACATTTTTAATTTCTCCGAATTTTTGCTTATCTATTCTACAGAATCTTGAAGTTAAACTTTCTCCAGGAGTTCCGTATAATCCAAATCCAAGACCAGTTTCTTCCTTCCAACTTTGGCAAGCATCATTTAAATGGTGCATAACTTTTAATGCAAATGCTTCTCCTTCTTTAGTTGTGTGACTTACACCAAGCATTGCTTGAGTCATTTCATATACTCCAACATATCCTAATGAAAGAGTTGAATATCCACCCTCTAAAAGGGCATCTATCTTCTCTCCTTTTTTAAGTCTAGCTATTCCTCCATGTTGCCAATGTATTGGAGATACATCTGATCTTACTCCTTTTAATAAATCGTGTCTAACTATTAAAGCTTCTTTACAAAGTTCTAATCTTTCATCTAATATCTCCCAGAATTTATCCATATCTTTATTTGCAGTTAATGCAACTTGTACTAAGTTTAATGATATTACACCTTGATTGAATCTTCCATACCACTTATAATTTCCATTTTCATCTTTCCATGGAGATAAGTGACTTCTACATCCCATAGGTGGGAAAGTATTTCCTTCATAATTCTTTCTCATTATTTTAGCACTTTGATAATCTGGAACTAATCTTTTCGTATTACATTTAGCTGCTAGCCTTGTAATATAGTCATACTTACCACCTTCTAGGCAGTTATGTTCATCTAATAAATAAACTAGTTTAGGGAATTCTTCTCCTACTTCTTGTCCTTTGTAGTTTTTCATTCCCTCTAATCTTTGCGCTATCATTTCTTCGCAAATTAAAGCCATTTCCCTTTCATATTCATGACCTTCTTCAATTTCTAAATATATAGTTGAAAATGGCGATTGTCCATTACTTGTATATAATGTTGATAATTGATATCTTATAGTTTGTATACCTGCCTTTAGCTCTTCTAACATTCTTTCTTCAGCTAATTCTTTGGCCATTTCTTCCGAGTACTTTTCCTTGTATTTATTGAAATATTTATCATATGATACTCTTAAAAATGGTGCTATATGCTTTATAGTTATAGAGTTTCCACCATATTGACCACTTGCTATTTGAGCTATTATTTGCGTTGTAACTGTGCAAGCTGTTGTAAATGATTTTGGTGATTCTACTAATTTATTACTTATTACTGTACCATTATTTAACATATCCTCTAAATTTATAAGCATACAGTTATGAATCGGTTGAATTGCATAATCCATATCGTGATAGTGAAGTACACCTTCATCATGGGCATGCGCTATATGTGCTGGTATTAATTTTCTTCTTGCTATATCTTTTGAAACTTCTCCAGCTATTAAGTCTCTTTGAGTAGACGCTAATAATCCATTTTTATTTGAATTTTCATTTATAACATCTTCATTACTATTGTCTAGTAATCCTAATATACTTTCGTCAGTTGTATTCACTTCTCTTTTAAATGACTGTACAGCTCTATATCCTTCATAAGCTTTTGCAGTCAATTCATGTTTATAATCTATTAACTTCTTATATACTATATCTTCTATTTGATATACTGTCGGCGAAGGCGATTTTTCATAACAATTTTCTTCTATTTCATTAGCTATTTTTTTAGCTATTTCTTCTTCATATATACCACTACCATATTTCATAGCTTTTAATATTGCATTTTCGATTTTCATTTTATCAAACTCTGCAACTCTTCCATCTCTTTTTATTATATTTAATTTTCTGGTCATAAAACTCTCCTTTTGCCTAATATTTCCTAATTTATTTGTCAAGTCTTACTCGATAAAAAAACAATAACTTTTTTAGCAAAAAGTATTGACTTTTTTGTTTTTTAGCACTTTACTTAACTTTGTATAAGCACTATATGTAGTAACACAACCTCTATTTTATACCATATATAGTGTATATTCAAGCTATTTATATTCACTTTTCTTATACCCCTTGATACCACCTAATTCTAGCTTAAATTTTATATTTTTCAGTAAATTTCCTTAATTTTTATATACTTTTTTCATAATTTTATAACATGTTTATGTAAATATTTGGATAAATATAAAATTAGTTATAGATAATATTTACCCAATTTTTTATACAAATAAAATTTATTTTATACTAAAAAGACACTTATATTAATTAATACAAGTGTCTTTATATTCTATACCCTAAAAATAAACAAGAATCATGATTAGAAATACTATCCCATACATTAAACAAATTGTCATACAAATACTTATAAGAATAGACTTTATATAATTTAGAATAAGCTAAAACTATCCCCCATTGATAAGTTCTATATACATTATTTCTATGTATATATGGTTTAATCTTCTCTTTATTATAATATATGTATTCTTTCTTTAATGACGTTTTAATTTCTTTTAAAACTTTCATAGCCTCCTTTTGCCTTCCCTGTGATATGAGCTTCATACCTTCACTAGACCTTGAAATATAATAATCTATATTCTCAATCATCTCTTCTTCTGAAACTAACCTTTTGTCAAATTCTAAAACAATACTTTGGTTAAACATATGAACTCACCTCTTTATTAATATACTTTTACAAATTTAAACAAATTCCTTTAATTAATCCACTTTTTTATATCTTTGTATTTATTATTTAAATATATTAAAAAACACTAACTTTAATAAGTTAGTGTTTTAGTAAATAATCTAAATAGATACTTATATAAACATATAATACTTAAATTATATACCTTTATAAATACCTATTTAATTTATTTATTTATTTTTCTTTCTTCCCTTTTTTCTTCAAACTTTTCATTTTCTAATTTTTTCATAGCTTTTTGTTGAGCTTTAGCTTCTTTTTGCGCTTCTTTGTAGTTTCTTTCGTTGTTAACTTCTAATTCTCTTTTATCACATTCTTCAGATTTTCTTTCTATCTTTTTAGCTTCTCTTTTTTCTAATATTATTTCTTTTTCCAACTTCATTTTAATATCTCCTAACTACATTCTTTAAATTCTTCAAGTTCTTTTTGCTTAGATAAAACTTTCTACCTATTATATTAATTTTATTCCCATATTTTTGCATATAAAACAGATAAGTTAGATTTTAAACAAAAAAATACTAACTTTATTTGTTAGTATTTTTTATAAATGGTTTAGTTATTTGTTTAATATATCAATTATTTGACTAAATGAATTTTCATTTCCATTTCCACCAACTTGAGTTGCTTCATTTGTTTCTTTAGATGATAAAATTTCTTTTTGCTTCCAATTTAAATTGCTTCCGACTATTACAATTGGAGAGTTTTTCTTAGCTGCTAATACTCCCGCTGATAGGGCATCAATTAAATCATCTTGCTTATTCATACCATCTTTTGCTATAAGTATGTTTTCTAGATTTTTTTCTTTATAAAAGTTCTCCAAAATTAAAGCATTGGTTTCATTTCTATCATTTCCACCTATTCTTTTATAATTAGGTAATTTAGTTATTATATCATTAGGTATAGTGCTTTGTCCACCTATAACATAAGATGTTTGTATATTATTTTTTTTAATAAACTTATCAACTTCATCAAAATTTTCATTTTGTGATGTTAATATTATAGGCATATTCTTATTGGCTGCGACAGGTGCTATACTAACTGCATCTGCTAACCCTTTAACTCCATTTACAACAGCTATATTTGATATGTTGCCTAATCTTTTAGCTATTTCTAATGATGTGTCATATCTATCTCTTCCACTTATTCTATTTACCTTAAATCCATCGTATTCAAGTTCATTTACTATATTATTTGATACTGAACTTGTGCCTCCAATAATATATACATTTTTAGCTTTTAGTCTCTTTATCTCTTGTTCAATATTATAATATAAGCTATCATTTGGTGTTAGAAGTATTGGTGCATTTATAGATTTTGCAAATGGTGTGGCTGAAAGAGCATCTGCTATAGAACTAGAGTTTACTAATACTACATTATCAGAAGTATCCCAACCTTTTTGACTTATCATTATAGATGTTTCATATCTAGTTTCTCCTACCATTTTACTTATAACTACTTGAGGATTATTTGGGCTTACTTTCATTATACCAACAGCTTTTAAGGCATTTTCTACTGTTTCCTTTTCACTTACTGTTTTAGCTTTTAATAATAATACTTCTCCTAAATGATTAAAATCTGATTGAGAATATAATCCTTCTGTAAGTGCATCATAGAAAAGTTGACCCATTTTTTCTTCTCCGATACCTTTAACGTTAATACCATATTGTGTGCCACCTTCAGATATTAGATAAGCTAATTTGTTTATTATACCACTATTTTCATGTACATAATCATTATCACAGCTATCATTATGTACATGAGATCTTCTACATATTTCCATATTATCTACATTATCTATATCTGGGTTTTTCATACTTCTCAAGTATCCATATTTTGAGAAATCTTCTCCTATAGTCCAATTTTTACTTGGTTTATAAGTATGTTCTATTAAAGTCCCAAAAATATCTCCATATGCTTCATTTATAGCACCAGATTGAGATACATAATTTAAATTAGCAGTATGTCTTACTACTGAATGAGTATATTCATGTCCAATTACATCTAATGAGCCTGCGGAATCATAAGTTGTTGAGTTTTCATTTCCAAAAACTAGTATATCAACTCCATTTACTAAACTAGAAAATGCATTTCCTGGTTCATTTACATTTACAAGTAATTCTGGCTTACTTCCATTCCCATCTAATCCATCTCTATTAAATTTATTTAAATAAAAATCATAAGCTTTTACTATATGATAGTTTGCATCTACAAACTTTCCATCACTCTTTTCTAGTGTTGTACTAAAATATTTTATATCATTATCCATTCCATAGGGAATTTTATTTTGGTAATAATATTGATAAAAATATTGACCTTTTATATCTAAAGTTTTTATAGGTTTTGGTCCTCTACTTAAATCTATAAAATAATACCCATCTTTAAATCCGGCTTCACCTTGTCTATGTATTACTTGTATTTCTCTTTCATCTCCAAATACACCTTTTGCTTTAATTTTTTCTGATTTTATTATATTATTTGTGTTTTCATATTGATTTATTATATCTCCGCTATTAGCATCTATAAATACAGTTTTGTTATAAATTGTTTTTCCTATTATATCTACATCTACTTTGTATGCAAGTTTATATTCTTCTTTGCTTTTATATAAATATAACTCTACTTTTTCACTTTTATTTAACTCATTTTTTAGTTCAAGTTTTTCCTTCGCTATCTTAAGCGCATCATCTTTAGTTAAAGTCGGATTATAGTTAAATCCTTTTAATGTCTTTGATGTTGGCTCTATATATCCTGAAATTGATTTTATATTTCCGTCATAATCTACGCATCCTACTAAATCTGAACCATAGATAGGTATATTATTTATATACTGTTGAAGTCTTACTATAACCTGAGAATCATTTTTATCATCTTCTTTTGATTTGACTTTGAAAGTAGAAGTTTTTTCTACATTGCTTAAATAATTAATTAGGATTTGTTGAGGTGATATACCTTCTTTTTTCTCTTCCTTTATATTACCACTTACTACAAATGGTTCCGATTTTTCTATAGCTTTTTTTAATTCTTGTTTTTGCATATCCTCACTTGCAAAACTCAAACTAGTTAGATTTATAGTTATTAAACATAGTGTTGTTATGCTTGCTATGCTCTTTTTTAATAATGTCACTTGCTTTCCCCCTCAATTTTCTTTATTTAATGCTTTTGCTCCTTGTTATATTTTTACTAACTATGTTAACTCTATTTTAACACTTGCAATTATTGTTAGTAAACTTATTATTTATTGTTTTTGTACAAAATCTAATCTTTTCTATTGACTTATTTTTTGTTTTGGTTATAATTTAAAACAACAAGTAGATAACTGAGATAGAGGCGCGAAATTTAAGAGTAGTATTATGGAGGTAAGCTCAATGAAATAATACAAAAGGAAATTTCGCCGAAGTAAATAGTTAATGGCTTTGATACTATTTACTGGGCTTATGTAAAATATGCATAAGACTGTCACATTTTTGTGGAGAGCTATTTTCAATGAAAACGTACGGTACGTTGTATTTTTTGTATATAATTTACGTATTTTTGTCATGGGTATAGTCTCATGGCTTTTTTTGTATACAAAAACCTTATGTAAACCTAAAATTACTGATAACTTATATAAGGTATATCAATAACTCAATAATATAAAAATATATCTGAGTAACCGTCGAAGTCGTTAGCGACATAAACTAAGCGCATTTTTATTGTTAGATAAATTTTATTATCTTAGTTACTTACTTATGGAAAATTTACACCATAAGGAGGATAATCAAATGAGTGAACAAAATCAAGAATTAAAAAGAGGATTAAAAGCAAGACATCTAAACATGATAGCACTAGGTGGTTCTATTGGAACAGGTATATTTCTTGCAATGGGAGATACTATCTATCAAGCAGGACCTGGTGGTGCATTAGTTGCATATGGTTTAGTAGGCATTATGGTTTATTTTTTAATAACAAGTTTAGGTGAAATGGCTACTTTTATGCCAATCTCTGGATCTTTTAGTTCCTATGCTACTAAATTTATTGACCCAGCACTTGGGTTTGCACTTGGATGGAATTACTGGTACAACTGGGCTATAACAATAGCTGCCGAAATGGTTGCAGGTTCTTTAGTTATGAAATTTTGGTTCCCAAACATACCAGGAGTTTACTGGAGTTTATTATTTTTAATAATAATTGTCGGATTAAACTTCCTATCATCAAAAGCCTACGGTGAGTCTGAATATTGGTTTGCTGGTGTTAAAGTTGTTACTGTAATTATATTTTTAATAATAGGTGTATTAATGATAGTTGGTATAATTGGTTCTGATGAAATAGGATTTCATAATTATTTTATAAAAGATGGACCTTTCCATGGTGGAATAAAATCAATCTTTGCCATTTTTCTAGTTGCAGGATTTTCATTTCAGGGAACCGAACTTATAGGAGTTGCTGCTGGAGAAAGTGAAAATCCAGAAAAAACTATTCCTAGGGCTATAAAATCCATATTTTGGAGAATATTAATATTTTATTTAGGAACGATAATAGTTTTAGGTGCTATAATACCTTTTACACAGGCTGGTGTTTCTGAAAGTCCATTTACTATGGTATTTGAGAAAGCAGGTATAGCTGGAGCTGCTTCTCTTATGAATGCAGTAATATTAACATCTGTATTATCTGCTGGAAATTCTGGTATGTATGCATCAAGCAGAATGCTTCACTCTATGGCTAAGGATGGACTTGCTCCAAAGCTATTTGCTAAGACTAATAAAAGAGGTGTTCCTGTAAATGCTTTAATATTAACTACTATAGTTGCATCTTTTTGTTTCTTAACAGGTGTATTTGCCGAAAGTACTGTTTATGTTTGGTTAGTTTCTGCATCTGGCCTTGCTGGATTTATAGCATGGGTTGGAATAGCAATATGCCATTATAGATTTAGAAAAGCATATACTCATCAAGGTAATAATTTAAAAGATTTAAAATTTACTGCTAAATGGTATCCTTTTGGACCTATACTAGCATTAATAATGTGTATAGTTATAATAATAGGTCAAGGTTATTCTTGTATTAAACCAGATGGCATTGACTGGAGTGGTTTAATAGCTTCTTATATAGGTATACCTCTATTTTTAAGTTTATATATAGGTTATAAAATTAAGCACAAGACTAAACTTATCCCTCTTCACAAGGTTGATTTAACTTATGGAGAAGATAAAAATTTAGATAATATAGAAAAAAAGATCCTTGAATTAAATTAATAAACATAAAAAATGTAACTCCTTTAACTTAGGAGTTACATTTTTTATGATGAAGTTATATAATTTCTATCAACATATTCTAATATATAATCTCTAAATAACTTTGCTATTGGAGGTATATATGAATTTTTTAAATAACTCATATATATTATTCTTTCCTTAATAGTTTCTTTAATATTTATTTTAGATAGTGTATTTGTATTGATAGTTGGTGAATCAGGAACTACTGAAATCCCTGCTCCAGCAGATACTAATCCTTCTATTACACTTCCTATATTAGCTCCTTTTGGCTGAATTGATATTTTAGGGGTATACCCTAAAGCATCAGTACAAGAAAGAATCCTATCTTTACTACCTTCACAAAATGCTATAAAAGATTCATTTTCTAATTCCTTTAAAGATACCTCTCCTCTACCGGCTAATTTATGATTCTTTGGTACTATTAATATATACTCTTGCTTTTTTATTGGTATAGATTCTATATTAATATCCCAAATAGGTTCTGTATGATTATCATAGAAACCAATATCAATTTTTCCTTTTTTTAAATCTTCTATTATTTCAGTTACAGACTGTTGGTTAAATTGAAACTTTACATTAGGGTTATCATTTAAGAAATCGCTTATTATAAAATTCATAAAATAAGCTCCTACTCTAGATGTAGAGGAAATAGAAACTGTCCCTGTAGTATCACTAACCATTTCATCTAATTCCTTTATCCCTTTTTCAATCTCTACCAATGCTCTCTCTGCATGAACTAAAAATAATTTCCCAAACCTAGTTAGTTTGACATTTCTGCCACTCTTTTCAAATAAAGGGACTTTTAGTTCTCCTTCCAACTTTGCTATTGATTTACTTAATGCTGGTTGAGTAACTAATAATAACTTTGAAGCTTTAGTAAAATTTTCGGTTTCAGCGACTGTTTTGAAATACTCTAGTTGTTGTAGGTTCATTTTCTACTCCTTTTTATAATTTATCAAATCTATAACTAAAAGTTATATGTTTATGAATATTTTAAATTAGACATAGTGGTTATAACAGTGCTATAATCACTATTATCCTTAATAAATATATTTGTATTTTCTTATGAATTTTACTTATTAGTATACCAAAATAATTAAGACATATAAATTAAAATTGAAAGATATTATATAAATTAAAGGGAGTGTTTTTTATGATGAAAGTAGATAAGGATCTTTGTATAGGATGTTCTCTATGTGTTAAAGATTGCATGGTTAAAGATATTGAACTTATAGATAAAAAGGCTCATATTAAAAATGTAGCCTGTTTTAAATGTGGTCACTGTATTGCAATATGCCCTAAAAATGCAGTATCAACTGATGATTATAACATGAATGAAGTTAAAGATTATAATAAAGAGGATTTCTCTATTGATGCAGATAATTTACTAAACTTTATCAAGTTTAGAAGAAGTGTAAGACACTTTAAAAATCAGGATGTAGAAATAGAAAAACTTTCTAAAATCATAGAAGCAGGGAGATTTACTCAAACAGCAAGAAATGCACAAGATGTATCTTATATTGTAGTTAAAGATGGCATAGAAACTTTAAAAGAAATGTCTTTAGAAAGATTAAGTGATATGGGTAAATATATGCTTGCTAACTTAACACCTGAAACAATGAATTTAAAGCTATATGCCCAGATGTGGGTAAAAATGTATGAAGAATTTAAAGCAAATCCTACTGGTAGGGATAGTCTATTCTTCAATGCTCCTGCTGTAATACTTGTAGTTTCTGATAATCCTGTAGATGCTAGTTTAGCTTCCTCTAATATGGAACTTATGACTAATGCTCTAGGCCTTGGAACTTTCTTTAGTGGATTCTTTACAAGATCTGCTGAAGGAAATAAAAAAATTATGGACTTCTTAGGACTGAACGAAAATCAAAAAATTGTAACTTGCATGGTTATCGGATATCCAGATGTAAAATATCAAAGAACAACTCCAAGAAAAGAAGCACAAATATCTTGGAAGTAATCTAAATAAAAAATTCGCTTCGCTCATGTCGCCAACGACTACGTCCGTTGCTCAAAATATATTTTTCTACATTTTCAAACTTGTTGATATATCTTATATCCATAATTTATCAACAGTTTTGTTCTTAATATAAAATCCTTGTATGTAAAAAAATAGAAATGGGCTATGTTAAGGTAAATTAGCCCATTTTTACTATCTCTTCATTGATTTTATTAAGACTTTCCTTTCTTTGTCAATCTTTAAAGATTCACATATTTTCTGGAGAGATTTATTGTAAGTAAAATCATCAAGATTATTATTATTTAAATATTCTAGTGTTATATCTTCGAACTTAACATAACACATTGATACTGCCCAGGCCACAGCCATTTTTACATAGTATCCATCATGATTTACTTTATCTAATTCTTTAAGCACTTTTCTAATATATTCTTCATCAATGTAGTAATTAAGTATCATTACTACTGCGAATCTTACTTCATATTCCTTTTCTGATGATAAATATTTTTTTAGAAATTCCCATACTATTTCTTTATTTTTATTAGTTATTTTAAGCCCACTACAAAAACTATCACATACAGACCAGTTATTTATTTTAGGAATAAAGTTTTTTATATATACTAATATTTCTTCTATATTACTATCCTTAACATATCCTATTACCATCCCCTGTAGCATAACCTCTTCAAAATATGTGTTATTGGCACTTTTTAGATATTCTCTCCAATCTTTTTTAGCTATGCTCTTTGCTATTTTTCTTAAATACAAAAGTCTAACACCTAGTATATTATCAATTCCTGGTATTAACCTTGAAGAAAATTCTCTATACTTTTCTTCTGATAATTTCAAAAGTTCTTCTCTAATTTTTTCGTTCATATATCCCTTCTCCATATAATGTTAATATACTTCTATTTAATTATTATTTTCCATATCCAATAATTGTTTTTTTATATCTAACCCCGCAGCATAACCAACTAAACTTCCATCAGCACCTATAATTCTATGGCATGGAATTATTATTAATATAGGATTTTTATTATTTGCCATTCCCACTGCTCTAGCTGCTGTTGGCTTACCTATTTTTTGAGCTAATTCTTTATAACTATATGTTTTGCCATATGGTACATCTTTAAGTTCATTCCATACTAGCTTTTGAAATTCTGTACCGTTAAGAGAAAGTGGTACATTAAATTCTATTCTTTGTCCTAATAAGTATTCCTGAAGTTGCTTTGCTGTTTCTTTAATTAAGGGTGTTTCTTCAATATTCATATCTTCTGATGATAGTTTCTCTGCTAGATAAAGATCTGTTATTCCTTTTCCATCTTCAGCAATTCCTATCTTTCCAAACTTTGTTTCATAATAAAAAATATTTTTCATATAAACACCTCATTTGTTAATTTGCATATGTTATTTCATAATCTAATATACAATACTTTATATAATATTTATATAATAAAAAAGTTACTATACTAAAAATAAGCATAATAACTTCTTTATATTTTTCTATATTAATATTATTTTAAATTTTTTAAATCATCATCATAGTATTCTTCTAATTCTAGTAAACTTTCATATGGATTACCTTTTAATCCTAGTTGTTTAGCAAAAGCTGGCTCTGTTTTTAATCCCCTCTTTTTTAAAGCTATTATCTTATTTTTAAAATCTTTTCCTAAAATCTCTATCAATCTAGCTTCTATCACCATATGTCTATATCCGTTGGTTTTCTCTGAATGATTTTTGCTCGCATATATCTCTATTTCTATATCATCCACATAAAAGTTACATACTATTATATTTTCTATACTATTTTCTATTACTTTAAATCCTTTTCTTATTTCAAATTCATTGACTAATACTTCTTTAAAAGTAACGAAGTTTTCTACTTCACATACAATATCTAGATCACTACTTTCTATGTTTATTTGTATTGGAATAGTTCCTATCAGTATTGGGTTGTAATCCTTGAGTACTTCAAATATATTTATTCTTTTAAGTATTTCATAACTTTTTCTTTGAGTATTATTCCCCTCTTTTAGGTATGATATATCCTTCCAGTTTATGTCCTTTATTTTCATATCTTCCCCTTATTCAGATCTTTAAATATAAATTGATTTTAAAATGATTATCCATTTTCTTAAAGTATATTATAAAACATGAATTATTTATTTATCCATATATTTTTCACACAATCAATAATATAATCTATTTCTTTTTCTGTGTTAAAGTACACAAAACTAAATCTAACTGTACCATTAGGAAAAGTTCCTAGTGTTTTATGAGCAGAAGGTGCACAATGAAGACCGCTTCTAGTTGATATACCGTAATTTTTATCTAACATATAACATACTATCCCATTATCAATTTCTTTAAAATCAAGAGAAACTACCGAAGTTCTATTTTTAGTATCAAGCTTTCCAACTAACAAACTTTTATCTATTCCTTTTATTCCACCTACAAATCTTTTAGTTTGATTTCGCCTAAAAAGTTACAATTAACTTTTGTAATCGTTATGTCATTTAAAGAATTCAACGGTCTCATAACTGCATTGTGCTCCATAGAAGAAACTATTACATTGTCACCTTTTTTAGTAAGCCTTTAAGTACCATATTTAAGCTAGTTGTAATATTAGGTGTGAAAACAACATTTTTAGGTTTATCAAAATTGAATAATTCACATATTAATTCTCTAGTTTCATATAGAACATTTTCCGCTTCATAGGATGATGAATATGCACCTCTATTTACATTACAACCTACATTATTTATATAATCTAGCATAGTTCCACCCTTTAATGTTGTCTTTGGATATGATGTTGCTCCATTATCACAATGTATCTTATCCATTTTTCCCCCTAATTAAATATATCTTAAGTTTAATATATCATTCATTTTTATTACTGCTATACTGTTTTTATCTATCTTTACATGAGTATTTTAGAATTTTTCTATACTACATTTTTACCTAATTATCTACAAAATGGCTATGTTATACTTTGCGTGGAAAAGTATTTTGTATCTAACAATTTCATATGGGGGTATTTTTAATGAAGGAAAAAAGAAACATCATTATCGGTGGAGCTATAATTGGAATTATATCTGTTTTATCCGTACTTTATGGAAATCCAAAGAATATGGGAATATGTGTAGCTTGCTTTATTAGGGATATTGCAGATTCATTAGGTCTTCACATAACTGAAATAGTTCAATATATAAGACCTGAAATTATAGGAATGGTGCTGTGTTCTTTTATTTTAGCACTTGGTAGTCGTGAATTTAAGTCTCGTGGTGGCTCTTCTCCATTTATAAGATTTTATCTAGGATTTATAGTAATGATAGGAGCATTAATGTTCTTAGGTTGTCCTACTAGAATGGTGCTTAGACTTGCAGGTGGAGATTTAAATGCTTTATTTGGTATAGGTGGTTTTGTAGTAGGTATACTTATTGGTATAGTTTGCTTGCGAAAAGGATTCTCTCTCAAAAGAAGTTACAAACAAATTAAATTAGAAGGATTTTTATTCCCAGCTATAAATATTGTATTATTCATTATGCTAATATCATCTTCTGCTTTATTATTATTCTCAAAAGAAGGTCCTGGTTCTCAGCATGCTCCAGCTTTTATAGCTTTAACAATAGGGCTAGCCGTTGGAGTTATATGTCAAAAAACTAGATTGTGTATGGTTGGTGGATTTAGAGATTTAATATTGTTTAAAGATTATTATTTTTTATTAGGATTTTTAGCTATGCTAGTAGCTGCTTTTATAGGGAATTTAACTTTTGGATTCTTCACTCCTGGATTTACTGATCAGCCAGTAGCCCATACAGATGGTTTATGGAATTTTTTAGGTATGGTATTAGCAGAATGGGGTTCTGTATTATTAGGTGGTTGTCCTATGAGACAATTAATTTTATCTGGCGAGGGAAATATTGACTCTGTAATAACTATATTTGGTATGCTTGTTGGAGCAGCTTTTTGTCACAACTTCCAATTAGCATCTTCTTCAAAAGGACCTACATCTAATAGTCAAATAGCTGTGATTGTATGCTTTTTTATACTTGGTATCATTTCATATTACAGTTGCAAGGCTGATAAAGATATAAAAAATAAATTAAAAGTAGATGTTAGTATTGGCTAAAAAAATAGATGCTAGAGGATATTCTTGTCTTCAACCTGTACTCATGGCTAAGAAGGGTTTAGAAGAAAATCCTCAAGGTGTAGAAGTTTTGGTAGATAATAATGCTGCTTGTCAAAATATAAAAAGTTTACTCATTCTTGCGCTATTAAATTTTCTAGATTTTTAACTAAAAGTGGTATGGAAAATGAGTCTTCTCCAGTTCCCAGAAATTTAAGCTCTAACTGTGGTATTGGAGTTAGCTTTTCTTATACAGATGACATAAATAAACTTTATATAAAAGATATAGAAAAAATTTATTTTATAGATTGTAATGAGTACTCTTTGTATAAGGATTTTGATGATTAAATAAATTTATAAAAGCTGTAGATAAGTTTGTTTAATACAACTTTACCTACAGCTTATTTTAATTCAATATGTTTACCTTAACCAATCAGGATTTCCTGGAACGAAAGGTCTTTTACCAAACTTTTCTTTATATTCATCAAGAGCCTTTTTTATAAGTTCTTGATTATCTTTAAAAGTATTTACTTCCTTTATAGTTTCTAACTCTTGTGCAAATGGACATACTGATATACACATCCCACAATCTGTCCCCATATACAACCATTTTATGTAACAAGATTCTTGCTCTATTACCCAAGAATCTTTATCTGGCTTATTGGATAAAGATTGCGAAGGACAAAAATGTGCACACTTGTTGCACAATTTACAGAAGTCATCTAGCCCAAAATCTATTTGCTCATCTACATCTAATTCTAAATCTGTAGTTACCACTCCAAGTCTTATTCTTGAGCCATAATCTTTAGTAGTTAAAATAGTATTTCTTCCTATCTGTCCAAGTCCAGCATCTTTTGCCACCCTAACTGGCATCAATAAATAATTCGAGTCCATATGATTTCTAGCTTCATAGCCTAGGTTTCTTATGTAATAACTAAGTACCATCCCAACTATAGATGCATCTACATAGCACTTACTAGTTTCTATAACTTCTGCTATCATAGGTCCTCTATTTATCATATCTTTATCCATCTCTACTGCAAATACTATTCCATATTTGTGATGATTAGTTATTTCTTCACCATAATTTTCTTCATGTCTTCCTCTATGAGTATAATAATGATAGTCTTTTAATTCTGTTATCCCTACTAATTTAGCTCCATACTGTTTTGCAAACCCCTTTATTTTCTTAGTTATTATTTTTTTATTTACTTTTACCTTTTCTGGTTTAGGTTTGTTTTCACATAAGTGCTTTATGTCTGATAAAAATTCAAATGCAGACAAAGCCATTGGTGAATTTGTTGGATTATACGTCATACTTTCCTCACTGCATAGATAAGGTCTAGTTCTTATGCTATCATCTATATCCTTTTTTTCAGGATTTCTCGAGTAGTAATCTACATAAGCCTCACTACCCTTTTCATAATTTGATCTAGCAAACATTGTATCTCTTTCATCAACTCTATTCATTATTTTACTTGTCATCCCCTTTGACTTAGTGTTAGTAGATAATATATTCGACTAAATCTCCTATAATCCTTTATACAAAAAAGATACTACATAATTTATTGTAGTATCTTTTTATATATTAATTGTTAACACAAGCCTCTAGATTTTTATTATCTTTTTCTTTATAATCAATATCTCTAATCCACTTTTTGCTAAATAATCTAAACACACACCAAATTCCCTTTAAAATCTCATCTGATTTTAATACAATAAGAACTATTCCTGGAGGTAATTCTAAAACAATCCCAGCTACATATCCTAGTGGAATAGATATAATCCATAAAAATAATACATCCGCAATCATTAAAAACTTAGTATCTCCACCAGCTCTAAGTACCCCTTTTGTAAGAAGTGTTGCGACAGACATAAATACTACTAAAACTGACGTTGAGTTCATTAATTGATAGGCAATAGATTTAGTATAATCTGATATATTATAAAAATCTATTACAATGTATTTAAGGCTAAATATAACTATTCCAGAGCATGACCCTAATATAATAGCCATAGCCAAGAACGTAACAGCTCTTTTATATGCTGATTCATAATCTCCTTTACCTATAGTATTTCCTGTAATAACTCCACTTGCATTAGATACACCCATTAAAAATACATTAGTAAACTGTAGGACAACAGCAGATATACTGTTAGCCGCCACCATGTCTGAACCCATTCTACCCATTATTACAGATACCATGTTAAGACCAAGAGCAAGTATAAGATCACTTACTAAAACAGGTCCACCTATTTTTATATAACTTTTAAGTAGCTCTTTATCTAAAGTAAGTAAATACTTTAATTTGAAGTTAAGTTTTTTATCTACCTTAAATAAGTAAGTAACTACCACTGTAAATTCTATAATTCTAGCTATAAGAGTAGCTATTGCTGCTCCTTGTATTCCAAGTTCTGGTGCGCCTAATTTACCAAATATTAAAACCCAATTTAGAAAAATATTAAATCCAAAAGATGTTAAAGATGCAAATAAAGCAACTTTAACTGACCCTACTGTTCTAAACAAAATATTTACTGTAGTAGATATTCCTTGGAATATAAATGATAATGATATTATCTTAAGGTACATTACTCCTTGATCTGCCACAGGTAATTCACTAGTATATATAGACATTATTTTATCTGGCATAAACTGTGATAAACTTAAGAAAATTATAGCAAAAGCTATACTAGCTCTTATCAATATTGATAATACTTTGTTAATGGAATTTATATCCTTCTTGCCCCAAAATTGACCAGATAATACACCTGCTCCTCCACCTAGTCCAAAGTTAATAATTAAAAATATAAAACAAAATTGATTCGCTAAGGATGCTGCTGATAGTGTTATCTCCCCAAAAGAGCCTAACATCATAGTATCTGTCATACTTACACCAACATTTATAAGTCCCTGCATAGCTATCGGTATGCTAATTTTTAGTACATCTTTATAAAAAGATTTTTCTTTCACAAAAACACTCATATTTTCTTTCCTCCTTATGTTAATAACTTATTTATGATATAAAAAGCTGGATAAGTTGCAAGCTTAAAGCTCACTTCTTATCCAGCATATAATCTTAATTTATAAGCACATTTTAATTATTAGCTTGATTATTCTATTATATTATATAATATTTTATTTGTAAATTATTCAAACTTAAAACAATATCACAATTATATAAAATTCCTTTTGCTAAAAATATAATTTAACTTGTCCATAGTTATTATTTTTAGAGTGAGATTTTAGATCTTTCTGATTTTGAATAAAAATAAAAGAAGATATTATCATAAGACTATGATAGCATCTTCTTTTACCTTTAATACTTTTAGATTAAATTTTATTCATTACCTAACTAAACGTTATATTATTAAAAATACATCTTATCGCTATCTTTATAACAGTAATATGTCTTTTCTTTTGTTTCTATACGTAAAGAATCATCATATACTACTATCTCATCTATAGCACTGTCTTCTACTTCACATACAGTAGTATTTTTACATTCTCCAAAACTTAGATATCCTTTATCTTCTTTAGGCTCATATCTAAATTTTATATTAGCCTCTTTTATATTCATTTCTTCACCATTTACTTTGCTGCTTACTTTTATATCTGTATATTCATTTGTAAGAAGTAAATTTTGTATTTTGTAAGTTAATTTATCAGTCATAATCTTATGCCTATTTCTAAGTACATTTAATACTTAAAATCCTTTCATTATATTTATATGTTTAATATAACAAATTTAATTGACATTAACAATTAGGCACTTTTTTGTAACTACCATTTTATTGTAGTTATAAAAACACCCTATCAAATATTGATATGGGTGTTTACTTTTAAATGTTTTTTACTTTTTTAAATTCTTTTAATAAAAATATACCTACTATAATCATAGCAATTATATCTGCTATCGGTTGTGATGACCATACTCCATTTAATCCGTATATTCTAGGTACTACAAGTATAACAGGTATCAATATTATTACTTGCCTTAATAAGCTTAGGAACATAGATATCTTTGCACTACCAATTGATTGGAAATATACTGCTCCTAAAATGGTAATAGCTGTTATTGGCAATGTAAATGTATAAATACTTATTCCATTCATAGCTAATTCAGTAAGTTTACTATCTTTTGTAAATATACTAATAAATAACTCTGGGAATAGTCTAATAAGTATAAAACCAAAAGTTAATATTATTGTTGCTACTATCATAGCTATTAACAATGTCTTTTTAGTACGGTCATATTGCTTAGCTCCATAATTATATGCAATTATAGTTTGCATTCCTTGGCTTAGCCCAAATACAGGCATTAAAAATATCAAGTATATAGATGTTATGGTTGTCATAGCTCCTATTGCTAAGTCTCCACCATATGTTTTTAGTACTCTATTTGTTACTAGATGTATAGAACCTGATGCTAGTTCCATAAAAAATGGAGTTAATGCTATTAATATAATAGCTTTTAAAAGTCTTTTTTCTAACCTAGTATTTTTAATTTTTAACTTAAGATTTGATTTCCCTAATGTAAAGTAATAAGTTGACCATATAAATACTAAAAGTTGACACATTATAGTTCCTATAGCTGCACCCTTTATTCCCATATCAAATCCAAATATAAATATGGGATCTAGTATTAGATTAAGAATACAGCTTATTATCATCATCGTAGCAGCTAACTTAGGTCTACCTTCTGCTCTTATTGCGCTGTTAAGTGCAAACCCTGGCAAATTAAACCATGCACCAAAGAATATTACACTCATATAATCTCTTGCATATTTAATAGTATCAATACTAGCTCCAAACATATAAAGTATATCATCTAAAAAGAATGCTCCTATTATCATTATTGCTATAGCAACAACTATTTCTAAAGCAAATGTATTTCCTAATATTCTTTCAGCTTCTTCTTTATTACCTTCACCGAGCTTTATAGATATATTAGTACTTCCTCCAATAGCAATTCCTACACAAAATGCTCCTAGTATTGTAAATAAAGGCATTGTCACTCCAAGTCCAGATATAGCAAGTGCTCCTACATCCTTAATAGAACCTATAAAAGCTCTATCTACTGTATTATATAAAGATGTTACCATCATTGCTAATATAGCAGGTACTGAATACTTAAGTAGTAACCTTCCTATTTTATCTTCTTTTAAAGCTTGTTGACTTTCCATAAATTACTCCTATACCACCATGTCATAAGTTATACATACTGGTTTTTGAGTTCTAGGATCTTCAACAATCTCAGCATCTATATTAAATAACTCTTTAAGATTTTCCTTTGTCATAACCTCATGTGCACTACCTTGACATGCTATTTTACCCTTTTTAACACCTATCATATAGTCTGCAAACCTAGCTGCATTGTTAAGTTCATGTATTACCATAACAATAGTTGTTCCCTGTTTTCTGTTTAATTCTTCTAATAACTTTAATACTTCTAATTGGTGAGCTAAGTCTAAATATGTTGTTGGCTCATCAAGTATAAGTATATCTGTTTGTTGAGCTAGTGCCATGGCAATCCAAGCTCTTTGTCTTTGACCTCCAGATAAGGCTTCCATCGGTCTATCTCTAAATTCCTCTATTCCCGTTGATTTTAATGCCCATGTAACTATATCATTGTCTTCTTTTTTTAATTTACCAAATCCCTTTTGATGAGGAAATCTTCCATAAGCTATTAACTCCTCTACAGTAAGGCCACTTGGAGCCTGAGGACTTTGTGGAAGAACTGCCATAGTTTTTGCTAATTCTTTTGGACTTTGTTCCTTTATATTTTTATCATTTATATATATGTCACCACTTTTAGGTTGTATAATTCTAGCTATAGTTTTTAATATAGTTGATTTTCCACATCCATTAGACCCTATTATCGTAGTTATTTTTCCTTTTGGTATGTCTAAATTTAAATCTTTTACTATATCTAAATTTCCATATGAAATATTTAAATCTTTAGTATTTATACAGTTCATTTTTATCTCCTTTGGTTAATTATTTCGATTATTTAAAATGAAATTATTTATTCTGATAGCATCAGATAAATAAAGTATGGAACACCTATTATTGCTACTACTATTCCTACAGGGATTTCCATAGGTGCTATTAAATTTCTAGCTATAGTGTCAGACACTAGTAAAATTAAACTTCCCACAAGTGCAGCTGTAGGAATTAACTTTTTATGCTTAGGCCCAACTAATTTTCTAGCTATATGCGGTGCAACTAATCCTAAAAAGCCTATACTTCCTGCTACAGAAGTCGCTACACCTGCTAATATTACAGCATATATTATTAATCTTCTTCTCTCTTTTTCAACCTCTATACCTAACCCTGTTGCCACTTCATCTCCTAAATTTAGTACATCTAAATATCTAGATTTATATATTGTAAGCAAAGTAAATATTAATATAAAAGGTAAAACTGCTAATACATATTTCCAGCTTGCTCCCCATATACTTCCTGAAGTCCACGCCATTACTCTATTAAATTCTTGTGTTGTAAATCTTAATTGGAATATTGTAAGCAATGATGTAAATGCTACATTTATACCTATACCTATTAACAATAATCTAGATGAATTTATTCCGTTTTTCCATGCAAGTATATAAATTAAAAATGCTCCAAATATAGCCCCTGATAATGCAACTATTGGCATTGTAAATATAGTCATATTACTTATACCATCATATACATTTCCATTCATAATATAAATGTATATAACAACGAATAATGCAGCTCCTGAATTTATTCCTAGTATTCCTGAGTCTGCCAAATCATTCTTAGTAACACCTTGTAAAATAGTACCTGCTATTGCCAAAGCTGTTCCAACTAGAATTCCAATCACTATTCTAGGTAATCGTAGTTTAAATATAGCAATTTCATGACTTTTAGATCCTTGTCCTACTAAAGTTTTTATAACATCTAATGGCTCTATAGACAGCGATCCCATATTTAAACTAACTAAAAATGTAGCAAATATTAATACCATTAAAATGCCTATAATCATAATAAATTTTTTATTCTTTTTTATATTCATAATCTATTTTGTATCCTTTCTAACAAGGTATATAAACATAGGAACTCCTAATAATGCTGTTAAAGAACCTATCGGTGTTTCATAAGGAGGATTAATCATTCTAGCCATAATATCACTATATACAAGTAAAACTGAACCTAATATCATTGAACTAGGTATTATATATTTATAGTCCGCTCCTACTACTCTTTTAGCAATTTGAGGAACTATTAATCCTACAAATACTATATTTCCAGCCACAGAAACAGATGCTCCAGTTAAAAATATTACTATTATTAAACTCACAAACCTAACTGCATTTGTTCTTTGTCCCAATCCTATGGCAACTTCTTCTCCTAAACTTAAAATAGTTATCTTAGGTGCCATAAACATAGCCCCTATAAATGCAGTTCCTCCTACTATAGCTAGTAGTTTAACACCTTCCCACTTAGCACTAACTAGTCCTCCAGAAATCCAAAAGCTTAGCTGTTGAGATAAGTTGAAGTACATTGAGATTCCCATAGCTAATGATATAAGTAAAGTACCTAATGCAGTTCCTGCAAGAGCAAGCTTTACTGGATCTACTTTCCTTGCCGACCTTGAGCTTATAAAATAAACTAAAAGTCCACTTATACTAGCTCCTAAAAATGCAAATATCATCAACCCAAAACTTCCTATAACTAAATTTTTATATACCCTTTGTAATACAAAAGCTACTGCTATCATAAACGTAGCTCCTTGTGTTATACCCATTACAGATGGTTCTGCAATAGGGTTTCTAGTTATACCTTGCATTATAGCTCCAGCTACTGCTAAGAATCCTCCAACAAGAGCTGCACAAATAGCTCTTGGTATCCTAACATCTCTAACTATCTTAATACTTACATCATTACTATTTGTAAATATGCTATGTATTATTGTTTGAAAATCTATATCTTTCGCTCCTAGTGAAATAGACATAACTATTCCAGCTATAAGCAATATTATTCCTATAAGCATAAATGAATAAGCTAAAGTTTTTTTGCTTAATTTTTTCATAGTTCCTCCTTAGATTAAATTTAACTGAAATACTCTTTTAAATATACCCATAAAATTTAATTGTAATTATTTTTTAATTGAAATTAATTCTCTATAAATTAAATAGTAGGTGACAAAAGTTATATCCTTTTACCACCTACTTTATATACTTATATTATTTTACAACTTCATCTTTTATTGATTGTAATAATAATTCTCTTCCTATTGGATTGTATGCTTGACTAAAGTATGGACTTGCATCAAGTATTGTTACGTTACCTTCTTTTACAGCTCTAATTTCTGGCCATACTGTACTTTTTTCTAAATCGGCTTTATCTGAATCTGTAGCTATAACTATTATATGGTCTGCATCTATCTCTGTTAAACCTTCCATAGTAACAGTTGGTAAAGTTATTCCATCTTGCTTAGGCATATTAGCAGGTTGAGGTAATCCCATATCATCTTTTAATATTGTCCCTATACCACCTTCAGTAAATACCATAAATTGACCTTGACTAGCTAATACTGTTAAGTATGTTTTGTCCCCATTAGCTTTCTTTATTTCATCACCTAATTTTTTAGCTTTTGTATAGTAGCTATCTAACCATTTTTGAGCTTCTTCTTCTTGTCCAAATAACTTAGCTACATCTTTAAGTTTAGCTTCCCAATCATTTGCTTCATCTTTTAGCATAACTACTGGAGCTACTTCTTTTAATTGATCATATATCTTTTCTTGTCTTGGTGCCATTATTATTAAATCTGGATTAGATGCTAATATTGCTTCTATATCCATAGTATCCATCATTGAGTGACCAACTACTTTTGACTTTCCTAACTTATCCTCTACGTATGATGGAACTTTATCTGTTTCATATGAATCTACATTTGCTGTAGCTACTGGAGTGTGACCTAGTAAAACTAGCTCCTCACTACTTCCAGATATATCAACTATTCTTTTAGGATCTGCTGGTATTTCTACCTCCCCTTTTACTGATTGTACTACTCTTGTTTCTTCTTTTTTATTACTATCTTCATTGTTACTGTTTCCCGAACAACCAGTAACAATTCCAAGAGTAGCTATTGTTACACCTAATACTACTAATGATTTTAATCTTTTCATGTCATTCCTCCGTGTTGTTATTTATGTAATTATTATCATTATTTTTTGTTATTAATAATTATTATCATTTGATTTATATAATTATTATATCATCTAATTTTTTATAGTCAATATATTTTTATTTTATAAATTTTTTTATATATTTTAAAATAAATAAAAAAATATTATCATACGCTTATGATAATATTTTCTTATATTTGATATATTTAAAATGTATTTTACTTAACCCTATTTAATTTTTCCTTATTATTTTTCTGTTAATCTATCTATAATGCTAACAAGATTAACTATTTCTGGCTTAGTTATCTGTTCATCCGCTCCAAGTGCCTGACCTTTAATACGTATTTCTTCACTTATTAAAGATGAGAATAGTATTAGTGGAATATCTTTTAAAACACTGTCTTCTTTAACAAGTTTTGTTAGCCTATGACCATCCATTAGAGGCATTTCAATATCTGATACTATACAAGAAACATGATTTTCAATTGGGTCACCACAAGTTTTTACTTCTAATAAATAATCCCATGCTTCTTGTCCATTATCTGCCTTAACTGTGTTTTTATAGCCTGCTTTGTGTAAACACTCGATTATAAGTTTTGAAAGTAACATTGAATCTTCTACTATTAAAATAGTTTTATCATTACATTTACGATCGCCTAACTTTTCTATAGCTTCAAATTGAATACTTGATTCCGGACTAATTTCTGCAATTATTTTTTCAAAATCTAATATAGTTATAAGTCTATCCTTGTATTCTGCAATACCTGTTGCTGCGCCTTCATCTCCACCATATATAACTCTATCAGGTTTTTTTATATCTTTCCAAGAAACTCTATCAATCCCAACTACTGAATTTACACGGAATGCAAAGTTTAACTTGTTAAAATGAGTAACGATAAATATATCATGTCCTATATCTTTTGGCTTAGGAAGATTTAAATATTTTCCAAGGTCTATAACCGTGATAATCTCATCTCTTGGCTTAAATACACCTTCTACAACGTCATGTGAATTTGGCATTTTCTTTACTTCTTGAGCCATTAAAATTTCACGTACTTTTGCTACATTTATACCAAATACTTCACCTGAAATTGTAAACTCCATAATCTCAAGTTCATTAGTGCCAGACTCTAAAAGTATTTTCGTTTGGCTTGTATTTTCTGAAAGTCCCATTATAATCCTCCAATTTTCTCTACTAACTATTTTGATGTATATATATTCTATATACGTCTTTTATGTATAAATCTATAGGATTATTAATCATCTATTGTAACTAAACTCTTGTAACGCTATAAATAAAAATACTCTTCTTTAATATGAATAGCATGTTTATAAAAACAGATAAATAATTGTTATTATTGCTATGATAATAAATATGCTTGATAGATTATCTGAAACCGTACCTACATAGAAATATGGATTTATAATAAACTTTAATAACTTACCTTCATCATTTTCTCTTTCTTCTTTATTTATTTCTAATTTGCTATCTTTTATAAATATGGCAGCTTCTTCTATTGCTGCCATATTTATTTTTAATTCACTTTCTGAAATAATGCATTTACTGCTCATATTTTCTATATTCTTAATTTCTTTTGATACTATTTGTTGCCTTTCTTCTTCATTTTTACATAACTTTAATTGTTCCTTTAAGCTATTACTTTTATTTATATATTTTTCTACTTCATGTCTTAACTCTGGGTACTTTTCATTTATAAGATTTTTTTCTTTAGGAGTTAATTTCTCACTTTTAATCATTTTGATAGCTATTATTTCTGACTTTTTAAGTTCTTTTCGAATATTCTTCATGAACTTTTCAACTTCTTCTATTCCTGACATTTTAATTCTAGTTTGTGCTTCAGAAAGTATTCCTTTTTTATTCATTAGTTTTATATTATTTATTGCTTTTGATATTACTTGTTGTTTTTGTTCTTCACTTTTTAAGTTTTTTATCTCATGCTTTAATTCTTTTACTTCTTTTTCAGATTCTTTTGCTACTTGCTTTAAATCTGGATATTTTTCTTTTATAAAGTTTTTTTCGTCAGAATTTAATATCTCTCCTTTAACTATTTTTACTGCTATCATTTCTGCCTTTTTAAGTTCTTTTTGAATATTCTTTATGAACTTTTCAACTTCTTCTATTCCTGACATTTTAATTCTAGTTTGTACCTCAGAAAGTATTCCTTTTTTATTCATTAGTTTTATATTATTTATTGCTTTTGATATTACTTGTTGTTTTTGTTCTTCACTTTTTAAATTTTTTATTTCATGCTTTAATTCTTTTACCTCTTTTGCAGATTCTTCTGCTACTTGCTTTAAATCTGGATATTTTTCTTTTATAAACTTTTTTTCTTCAAAATTTAATGTCTCTCCCTTAACTATTTTTACTGCTATTATTTCTGCCTTTGCTATCTCTCCTTGAATTCGCTTTAATAAATTTGCTACTTCTTCTTTTTGAGATTTATTTAATTTAGCAAATTGTTCCTTTGATACTGCCTCTAAATCTATTTTTATTGCTGACTTATCTTGTATTGTCTTAGCTTGATTATTTCTATTTGTTAATACTGCTTTAGATAAATTGCTATATGAATTACTATTTATATTATTAATCACCTTGTCTCCTCTTTAGCATTATATTTATTTTAAGTAAAACTATCTTTTATTATATTTTATTACAAAAATAAAAACCACCTATCCATTATAAACCGTCTTAAATATTAGCTTCAGTTTATTTATGAAAAAGTGGTATCTAATATTAAATAATATAAATAAAAACTTCTCTATTCTTAATGATATTATTTAATAAGTTAATTTATTCTTTCTTTTACGTTCTAATACTAAATATAGCATAATTAATACTAATGATATTGATACTGCTGCTAATAAATCTAACCCTATACTTAAATAACTCCCCTCCATAATAATCTTTTTAAATGCTGAATTTATCCAAGTTAGTGGTAAAATCAGTGAAAAATGTTGAACTGATTCTGGCATAAATTCTATAGGAAGAAATCCACCACTTAATAAGCACATTGGAGTTACTATTACAGAAAGTAGTGTATAATACATTGTTGAATTATTAGATATACTTAAAACTACTAAAGCTACTGCTATCCCTACAATGGATAATGCAAACGATAGTAGCATCATCCATATTAAGTTAATATCAAACTGTGGATTTAGTATATAAAAAGTAGCTACTAAAGTTACACCTTGAAACAACAATAATACAAAGCATCCTAATATGTGTCCTAATGTATATTCTACCTTACTTATCTTAGACATTAAAATTCTCCTGTCTATTTTGAGCTCCCTTTCTTTTAATAATGGTGCTATACATCTTCCTCCTATAATTAAAAATGCCATTTCAAATAAACCAAACATGATTATATAATGGAAAGCATACGATAAATCACTATTTTCATAAGTAAATTTATAGCTATTCTTTTCATATTCTTTATATAATTTTAGGTATTCATCTTTGTTATCTCCAAAAGATTGAATTTGCATAATTCCAGTATTTATAACGCTAAGTATATACTCTTTGTTTCCTGAATTACTTTGAGAAATGACTTCTATTGTTCCTTCTTTATTAGTTTTTATATCTTTATATATATCTTTACTATTTATTATGACTCCAACAGATATATCTCCTTTATCTAAAGTTTCTTTAAGCTCTTTTACACTACTAACTTTAAAAAAACTACCTACTTTATCTGGTGGCAATAAACCATCTACTATTTCACTATTGTCTTTTGTATATATCCCTACATTAAAACTATTATTTGAATCTTCTAGAGATGAGTCTACTTTATCAACCAACACGCTAACAAGTATATTAATAGCTATTGGAAATATTAATACTAACCAAAACCACCCTTTCATAGTACCTTTTAAATTATGCTTTAATATAATCATGATATTTTTCATATTATTTCACCACTTTTCTACTTAAAATTAGTATTGATATAGCCATTAACACAATAGATGCTATAATTCCAACACCTAATGCAGTATATAAATTTTCACTATAATTTAAAGTTACTAATGAATTAAATTCTTTACTGATCCATACAAATGGATTTAACTTTAATATTGGAATATTTTTTGCAAATTGTTCTATTTTCGGCATAAGTTCGCCTGAAGCTAAAGCCATAACAGTTACAATTATAGAGCAGACATTTTCTCCAACGCTTCTTTTCTTACATATAGATGATGCAAATAGTCCTATACAAACAGAAAGCATACTAAGTACACTTATCAAGGCTATCATTCCTAATAAATTTTGTTTAGTAATATTTACACCATATAAAATGGATATTGCAAGTAACATTATAATTCCTTGACCAAAAATAACTATGAATGAGCCTATTAACTCTAGTGACATAAGTTTAGATATTTTCATTGGAGAGGACTTTGCCCTTTCTCCTATATTTTCTTTTATGTAAAAGGTATTTTTAAAAGAACAAGCACTTACTGCAAGGATTGCCATTTGAAGCATGACTACACTGAAGTATTTACCATAATCTATATCTTCTGCTATTAAGTTTTTGTTTCCTTCACTTTTGTATTCTGATACCTTTACTAAATTATTACTTATACTAGGTACTTCACCTTCTTTGGCCACTGATTCGTATACAGACATTAAATTAAAAAATTCTTTTGTAATCCCTTCAATAACTTCTTCACCCATACTAAGTTTTTTGCTTCCTTCAAACTTTATATTCCTATTTTTATCATCTATAATTACAGTTAAATTACTCTTATTTACTTCTTCAATATTTTTATCAAGTTCTTCTTTGTTATAGATTTTATAATCTAAGCTTATCATCTCATTTTCTTTATCAAATTCTTCTAATGCTTTTACATATGATTTGTTTATTTCACTATTTTTGTTTCCTACTATACTTATATCAAGGCTTTCCTTTACACTATCAAAGCTAAAAATTATTGAGAATATATAAGGAAGCATTATAACTAAAAATATAGTACCAATGATTGTATTCTTATCTCTTAAACTTCTTTTTATTGCAGATAGTATTATACTCATTTTTTCCTCCTCCTTAATCTCTAAGCTTTCTTCCTGTGAGATTTAAGAACACATCTTCAAGTGTTAGTGCCTTACTTTTTATATCTAAAATTTTAATGGATTTACTACTTATATAAAGTATGAACTCATTTAAACCATTAATTTCTCTATCTATACTTACAATAATTTTATTGTCTTTAAATTCAACACTATCTATTCCTTTTATATCCATTAACTCTTTTTCATTTATTTCTGTAATATCATTAACCATTACTTCAAACTTGTTTTTATCTGTAATAATTGATTTTAAGCTTTCCTTACTTCCACTTGCTATGACCTTCCCTTTATCAATTATTGCGATATTATTGCAAATAGCTTCTACTTCTTCCATATAATGTGTTGTGTATATTATTGTGCATCCGTTTTTATTTAGAAATTTTATAGATTTCATTATATGATTTCTGGATTGTGGATCTATTCCAACAGTTGGTTCATCTAAGATTAATAACTCTGGATTGTGTACTATTCCACAAGCAATGTTTAATCTTCTTTTCATTCCTCCTGAAAAAGTCTTGCTTAACTTTTTAGTGTCTTCTAATCCTACAAATTCCAAAGCTTTTAATGCTTTTTCTTTTAAGTCTTTTCCTCTTAGCCCATATAGGCTACCAAAAAACATTGTATTTTCTAATGCTGTCATATCTTCAAATATAGCTAAGTCTTGAGGAACTATCCCAAGCTTACCTCTTATGTTAGCATCACTCCTTCTTAACTCTTCATTACATATTTTTATACTTCCCCTATCTTTTTCTAGTAGTTGGCAAAGTATATTTATTGTTGTACTTTTTCCAGCTCCATTTGGTCCAAGCAGGCCAAATATATCCCCCTTTTCTATATATAGATTTAAATTTTCTATAGCATTTACATCCCCAAAACGTTTATATAAGCCACTTATCTCAATATATTTCATAAATATCACTCCCATTTATTTACATTAGTTTATATTTTAATTATATTAAAGATATATAAATTCCTTAAGTGCACATAGTCATTGATTAACCATGACTAAAGTCATAAATTTCATGATTATCAAATAACCTTAATCATTTACTAATTTCATTTAAAATAATTCCTTGTTAAATAAAAAAGAAAACCTAAGTGGTTTTCCTTCAAAATCAATTATGTAATTAGTGTATTTTACTATTTAAATACTCTATAGCTATCTGTGTCCTATGTTTCAAATCCATTTTAGACAGAATAGATGTTATATGATTTTTTATGGTTCCTTCAGATAAAAAAAGCTTATTTGCAATTTCTTTATTTGATAAGCCTTTTGATATAAGTCTTACTATGTCTTTTTCTCTATCTGTTAACCCATAAATATTTAAACCCTCATCATCTGACTTATCATTTTTATTACTACTACCCACTATCAATTTTGACACTATATCAGACTCAAACACACCATTTCCAAGATAAACAGATTTTATCCCACTTATGATTTTCTCTGGCTTACTACTCTTTAGCAGATATCCACTAGTCTTATGCTTTATAGCACTACTTATTAGTTTTTCTTCATCAAAAGTTGTAAGTATTAATACCTTAACCTTTATATTCCTCTTGCTAATTTCCTCTAGCACTTCTGCACCATCCATCACTGGCATTCTCATATCTAAAAGTACTACATCTACTTCATTTTCACTTAAAAAATCTATACATTCTTTCCCATTTTCCAAAGCTTTAACTACTTCAATTTCATTATCTATCCCTATTATTATTTTTAGACTTTCTCTTATTAAAACATCATCATCTACTATAATTAATTTTATCATTTTCTCACCTTTTAAGTATTATTAGGTTTGAAAATCCATCTTCATTATTAAAATAAATATCTCCACCTAAATTGATGATTCTCTCTTCAATCCCTAATAACCCCATTCCTTTTTTTATTTCACCCTGATAACAACCATTATCTTTTATATGTAATCTTATAATTTTATTTAATACGCTAATGTCAATGTTAATTAATTCCCCATTGGAATATTTCATGCTGTTTGTCAATATTTCACTACAACATTCTATTATAGCTTTCCAATAAACTAAATTTATCTCATTTAAATCTCCCTCTATATTTAATTTAGTATTTATATTAGATTTATTAGAAAAATCCTCTAACATTAACCTTAGATTATTTATATTAACTTGCGATTGATCTGGCTTTATTCTTCTTAAAGTTTGCCTTATATCATCCATACCATTTCTTAAGTTTGTAATTATACTTTCTAGCATTTCATTGCCTTTTTCTTTATCATTTACAATTACTATTTTTAAAGCTTCTAGCTGCATTATACTCCCTGCCAAAGTATGTCCTATCTTATCGTGAAGTTTTTGAGATATCATATTTCTTTCTTCGATTTTTACAACTTCAACATTTTGATGTCTTATACGATTTTCTTTTTTTCTTCTTTCTTCAATGTTATAGTTTTTCTCTTTTAAATCATAGTTAATTTTTTCTATTTTCAAGATTTTTTGTTCATATCTCATAATTTCATAAGTAAAAATACTAGCAATTATTCCTATAAATATATCATTATAATTTAATCCTATCTTTATAGATAACATTATATATACAAAAAGTAAAATATACCTACATTTATAGCCTTTAACTTGTATATATTCAGTTATCATATATGTCAAAATCACTAAAGATGGAGGATAAAGGTAGGTTACTATAATCATATATAAAATATTTCCTAATAGTATTTTTTTATTTTTAAGTTTGATTATGTATAGCATATAAACTGATAAGCTTATGCTAATTAAAGCTATACATATTGGATAACTTACTTTGTCGAAGTATATATCATTTTCCATACCATATAAAAATATATTTACTGCCAAAATAATGTTTACAATTATTCTAAGTATCATTATTATTCTCCCAATATAAAATTTAAAGCTATGATTTAATTAGCTTTAAGCCCCCCACTTTAATCCTATTTAAACTTTATTCAATTACTTAATTGTGTTCTTTTCAATCATATCACATAAATTATATATTATTTAATACTTAAAAACTAATATAATTTTTTTGTAAAATAAAAACCATATTGAATCTTTCATCAATATGGCCAATTATTACTTTATATAAAGTCTATTTAAAAGTACTTTTAAAATCATTAACTCTGCTTTATCTTTGCATCTACCACAGGCTCTTCCTACATTTGTTTCTTTAACTATCTCTTCAACACTTGTGCATCCATTTTCTTTAGCTTTTATTATATCTTCAATAGTCACATTGCAGCAACCACATATTCTATCATTATTCATAGTAAAACCTCCCTAGGCTAAAGTATATTTTATTTATACCTAGTAAACACTTAATTAAACTATGGAAATTCTATATTCTTAAATAAATCTTTATTACCTTAAATTTTTATAATATTAAATGTGTTTTTTATTTATTTACTAACATAAAAATGACTATAAATAATCGTTTATTCAAAATCCGCATTATACTCTTTTATATAAAATGGCATATAAAAAACAAGTGTAAAAACTACACTTGCTTTCTTTATACACTTAATCCTTTGTCATCTACTGTTTTAAATTTACTAAATAATAAACAAACAGCTTTAATTACTACATATGCTATAACTAAAGTAGCCACTACACACTGGACATATAATAATATTTCGCATATCCCTTGTAAATTTGAATTTTTATTTCCAAGATATTTTACATATCTTTGAGAAGCTATAACTCCTATAGATAATGGGAATGTCAATGGTGCTAAATGCGGAAGTGATTTTTCCCTTATAAGTTGTGGTAATAATGCATAACTATAAATAATAGATATGTATGTTAATATTGCAAGAATACTTACAAGTATTTGATTTTCCATACTGCTAGTAGCTAAACAACCCGCTAAACATACACTAGCTGGGGCTGTAAATATCATTATTGTAGATCTTGCAGGCCCTTGTAATTTAGAATGTTTTTTTAGTCTATAAATCATAACTGGTGTTATTATTACAAACATAGCTAATGCATAGTAAAATACAATGTCCGAAAGTAAAGGCATATTCATTGGACCGCTGGTAACGGCTCCTACTCCTATTCCTACACTAGGGATAAACCAACCTGGTATCATTTTATCTAATTTAAACTCTTTAAACATTTCTTTAAAGAAAAATATACTTATTATAAAATGTAGAGCTATTGCAAATACCCATGTTCCTTTTCCTATCATATGATTAAAATCATTAAAATAGACAGCTATAACCATAAGTGTCATACAGACAGTAGGATAAACACTTCCTAATACAGGGTGTTTTATTTCTTCTAAAACTACTTTTGGGTGCATAACATACTTTAAAAATATAAGTCCTAAACAAATTACTGAAAATAAAACTGCTATGTGTCTTACCCATAAAATATTAAATCCTGCAAAGGCAGTTCCCAATCCCATAAAACCTAATGATATAGCTGATAATGCTATTGGTATATTCTTAAAATTATCTTTCATAGTAACTAAATCCTTCGACTATTTATTTAATTTATTATCTTCCATTAAAGTTTTTGCTACATATTCGCAAACTTCACCAGTTATTTTTATACAATGTTGTCTTCTTTCTTCTGATACAAATTCAAAATTTCTAGTCATAACCCTACAACAAGTGCTTTTGTAAAGTTCTTTTATGTGGTCATGTAATCCAGATGAACGTTTAAACATATCCTCATTCATAGGCTCTCCATGTTTTCTACCATATACCATTCCTAGGGCCATTACTCCACCACTTACTGCTCCACATAAACATCCAGCTTTACCTATTCCTATAGGAAAACCTGATGCTAGTTTAGTTATATCATCACTAAAAGGATTACCTAAAGCGTCATTTATAGTTTTTACTACTGCTTCAGAACAGTAAAATTCTCCTCTTTCAAAGTATCCTTCGCCTATTTTTCTTATTTCTTTTGCTTTTTGTTCAATATTATTCATAATATCCCTCCTATTTTTTCTGGTTATTATTATAACATTGGAATTTTCCCACGTTAAATAGATATTTTCTATAATTAAGTACTTGAATATAGAAATAATACTTGAATAAGTTTTCCCTATAAAATATTTTTTAAAAATTTATACATAAAAATGAGCTAGATTTTACCCTAGCTCTTGAAAATCCATATATGATTTTATTTTGATATAATCTTACCACTTTGGTATTTATTAATCTTTTACTATATTAAAAATACATTTTATCCTTATGATTATAAAAGTTATAGTTTTTTCATTGACCTTTAAATTTATGGAATCATCTTTTATGGATATTTACGTAAATTCATTTTGTAAAAGAATATTTTGTATTTCATAAGTTAATTTAATGTTCATACTTTATATCTGTCTAATCAACTTATATTAACTAGAATATTATTTATATGCTTTGAATCCTTTAAGTCTAAGTGCATTAGTTATTACAGATACTGAGCTTAAACTCATAGCCGCTGCTGCAAGCATTGGATTTAATAATGGTCCACCAAACATATATAATACACCTGCTGCTACTGGTATTCCTACTGTGTTGTATGCAAATGCCCAGAATAGATTTTGTTTTATATTTTTTATAGTTTCTTTGCTTAATTTTATAGCTGTTGGAACATCCATTAAGTCACTTCTCATTAAAACTATATCAGCAAATTCCATGGCTACATCTGTTCCACTACCTATTGCTATACCTATATCTGCTTGTGCTAACGCTGGAGCGTCATTTATTCCATCTCCCACCATTGCAACGAATTTACCTTGCTGTTGAAGTTTTTTAACTTCATTTGATTTATCTTGTGGTAAAACTTCTGCAAGTACTATATCTATTCCAACTTCTTTTGCTATTGCATCAGCAGTTTTTTTATTATCTCCTGTTACCATAGCAACTTTTATTCCCATGCTGTGAAGTTTATCTATTGCTCTTTTACTACTTTCTTTAACTACATCGGCTACTGCTATTATTCCACCTAATTCATTTTCTAAAGCTATATACATAGGTGTTTTACCTTGCATTGCTAATTCATCTGATTTATTACTTAAATTTCCTAAGCTTATTTTTCTATCATCCATAAGCTTTTTATTTCCAAGTAATACATTTTTATTATCTATAGTTACCTCTATACCATGACCTGGTATAGCTTTGAATTTATCTACTTTCATAAATCCAATATTTTTTTGTTCACCAAATCTTACTATTGCTTCTCCTAATGGATGTTCTGAACCTTTTTCAGCACTTGCTGCTATTTTTAATAAATAATCTTTATCAATATTGTTAGTTACTACTATATCTGTAACTTGAGGTTTACCTTCTGTTATTGTTCCTGTTTTATCAAATATTATAGTATCTATCTTGTGTGCTAACTCTAATGCTTCTCCACCTTTGATTAATATACCATTTTCTGCACCTTTGCCTGTACCTACCATAATCGCTGTAGGTGTTGCAAGTCCTAGTGCACATGGGCAAGCTATTACAAGTACTGATATAAATATTGTAAGTGCAAATTCTACACCTTTTCCTCCAACTGTAAACCAAAGTAATGCTGTTACTACAGCTATTATTATAACTGTTGGTACGAAATATCCAGATACAGTATCTGCTAATTTTGCTATTGGTGCTTTTTTACCTTGTGCATCTTCAACTAATTTTATAATTTGAGATAAAGCTGTATCCGATCCAACTTTTTCTGCTTTAAACTTTATACTACCATTTTTATTTATACTTGCCCCTGTAACTTTATCTCCTACACTTTTCTCTACAGGTATACTTTCACCTGTAAGCATAGATTCATCTACAGAAGTATGTCCTTCTATTACTATACCATCCACTGGTATTTTACTTCCTGGTTTAACTATTATTACATCCCCAACTTCTACTTCTTCTATTGGAGTTTCTATTTCTTTTCCATCTTTTATAACTATTGCTGTTTTAGGCTGAAGCCCCATAAGTTTCTTTATAGCTTCACTTGTTTTTCCTTTTGATCTTGACTCTAAATATTTACCAAGTAATATTAGCGCTATTATTATCCCTGCACTTTCATAATATAATTGGTGATGTTCATGTCCTGCTACCATATTTGTAGTAGCCATTTGAACTGTTGTATATAAACTATATAAAAATGCTGATAATGTTCCTATTGCTACTAGTGAATCCATATTTGGACTTTTATTTATAAGTGCTTTAAATCCATTAGTGTAAAATTTATTTCCCGCTATCATTACTGGTATTACTAGTACTATTTGGATTAAAGCATAGTTTAGAGAATTTGTCATTGGGTTTATAATATCCGGAACTGGCCACGGTCCAATTGGACTTGGTACCATAGGTCCCATTGCTATATAAAATAGCGGTATTGAAAATCCTATTGCCACTAAAAACTTTATAAATAGTGTTTTCATTTCTTTTTCTTTTCTTAATTTATCTTCATCTACATTGTTTGATTTACTATCTATACTTTTTTCTAATACTTTATATCCTGCTTTTTCAATAGTATTTCTTATTTCGGTTAATTTTAGCTTAGATGAATCATAACTTATAGTTGCTTTTTCAGTAGCTACATTTACATTAATACTTTGTATTCCATCCAATTTATTGACCGCTCTCTCTATTGCTTTTGCACAAGAAGCACAAGTCATACCACCTATTTTAAAATCTATTTTGCTATAACTAACATCTTCTAATAAATTGTAACCTGCTTTTTTTACTGCCTTTTGCAATTCTTCAAAGCTAACCTTATTTTTATCGTATTCTATATTAATTTTTTCTGTTGCCATATTTACACTTTGGCTAACTACACCATCTATTTTTTTGATAGCCCTTTCTGCAGCTTTACCACAGGCTGAACATGTCATTCCTGTTACTTTGTAACTTTTTTTTACTATATTACTCATGTTTAATCTCCTTTCATATTTTTATTGACTTTATATATCTATAAGTCTTATTTTTTATTTCAGCCGCTTGAATACTATCTTTTATACCCCCATGGGGTATTTATATTTATAAGTATATCTATTTTTTTTTATTTGTCAATAATTTTAATAAAATATACTCTTAAAGTAATTTTAATTAATTTAGGTACGTACTATACAGTAAAAATTAACGCTATAATTAAATTTTATATCAAATTGATATGAATCCTTATTTAAATTGAGATGGTTCTTTGTTATACAATACCTTATTTATACATAAATTATTTTTACATAAATAAAAACCATATTGATAAATTCATCAATATGGCTCTTATTAGTGAAAGCTACTCCTGTTCTTACCTCTGAATATTCGCAATAATGAGGTTGATTATAGTCTCTCTATAATCAAATTTTAATCTTATTTAAGAGCATCCTTTATATCTGAAATTATTAACTCTTCAGTTAGGTGATAACGCTCATATAATTCTTGTAATGATACACTGTCTGTAAATTCTTTTGTTGCCCCAAAGTTTAATACTTTCATATCTTTATTTGAATAGAACCTTGATATCTTTTCACCAAATCCACCATCAAGTATTCCATCTTCTAATGTTACTACTAATTTATGGTTATCTAATAACTCAGTTAATAATTTTTCATCTATTCCACTTATAAATCTAGGATTTATTAATGTAGCATTTATTCCTGTTGTTTCTTTTAACATCTCTTGTACCCTATTTCCTAAATGGTAGAATGATCCAAGTCCAATAATTGCTACTTCACTTCCTTCTTTAACTTTTTCATAAGTGTTTAATTTATCGAAGTTAGGTTCTACCCTAATACCCGTTGACACTACCTCCATATTAGGAACACGTATTGCAACTGGATGTCTATCTTGCTCTATTCCCCACTCCATCATTGCAATATGCTCTTCTTTATTAGTTGGTGCAAGATATACTATATTTGGTATATTAGATATTAAAGGTATATCAAATAATCCAAGATGAGTTACATCACTATCTGTTATTCCTCCCCAATAAACCATGATAAGTGCAGGATTATTATTTATAGCAAGATCTTGAGATAATTGGTCATAAGTTCTTTGTATAAATGAACTAACAAAAGATGCCACAGGTTTACCACCTTGTGATGCTATACCTGATGCAAGTGCTATTGCATGTTCCTCAGCTATTCCAACATCTATAAATTGATCTTTAAATTCATGTCTAAATGAACCTAAACCAACTGGTCCAGGAGTTGCAGCTGTTATTGCTACGATACTACTATCTTTTCTTGCCTTTTGTGATAAAAATTCGCCTGCAACCTCTGAGTAAGATTCACCTGTACTTTTAAATTTTGTTTCTTTTGTTTCTAAATCAAATGGCATTACCCAATGGAAAGCTTCTTTATTTTCCTCTGAATCTTTATATCCCTTTCCTTTGATAGTATGCATATGAACTACCACTGGATGATTTGTGTCTTTAACTTTTGAGAATGTTTCAATTAAAGACTCAATATTATTTCCATCTTTAATATAATGATAATCAAATCCTAATACTTTAAAAAAGTTATTTTCTGATTTTCCATTAGTATCACGAAGTAAAGCTAAGTTTTGATAAAGACCTCCGTGATTTTCAGCTATAGACATATCATTATCATTAACTACTATTATTATATTTTTTCCTGATGCTGCTGCATTATTCAATCCTTCATAAGCTTCTCCACCACTTAAAGAACCATCACCTATAACTGCTATAATATTTTCATTACCGCCTTTTAAATCACGAGCCTTTGCTAATCCACATGCTAAACTAACTGAAGTTGATGTATGTCCAATTGTAAAGAAGTCATGTTCACTTTCTTGAGGTGAAGTATATCCTGTAACGCTGTTGTATTTATCTGGATTTATAAATGCATTCTTTCTTCCCGTCAAAATTTTATGTGTATATGATTGATGAGAAACATCATAAACTATCTTATCTATAGGTGAGTTAAATACATAGTGTAGCGCTATAGTTGCTTCAACCATCCCTAAGTTAGGACCAAAGTGACCACCTGTTGTACTTACTTTTTTTATTAAAATTTCCCTTATTTCATCGGCTAATACTTTTAAATCATTACTACAAAGTCCTTTTAAGTCTTTTGGTCCATCGATTTTATTTAAAACATTTAATATCATATTAATTCCTCCTAGATGCTAGTCTTTAAAGTAATTTTCGTTGTTTTAATAAGTATACCCCTTAGAGTAAACTCTAAGTCAATAAGTATTTTTTAGTTTATCTATTTTGATTTTGCTTACAATTAACTATAAAGGTATAATATATTATCATATATTTTAGGAGGCTATATATGTCATATACTATTAAAGAAGTAGCACAAAAATATAACTTGTCACCTCATACACTTCGATACTATGAAAAAGAAGGGTTACTTCCTTTTATTGAACGTAATGAACAAGGCAATAGAATATTTAAAGATACAGATTTGGAGTGGCTTAATCTAATATGCTGTTTAAGAAATACTCATATGCCTATTTCTAAAATTAAAGAATATGTTAATTTATGTATAGAAGGTCCAGATACTATATGCCAACGTGAAGATATACTTTTAAAACATAAAAAATATATCGAAGATGAGATAAAAAATTTTAATTCTTCTCTTAAAATTGTCAATAATAAGATAAACTTTTATATTAAAGAACAAAAATCTAACATATGTAAATAATTAAAATTTATATAGTATTTTTCTACTATTATTTTCTTATAAAAAAACCTACCATCAATAAATCGATAGTAGGTTTTATCTTTAAAATTAATATATCTATATAAATAGATTTGTTTTTATAACTAATCTTTTCTCTATACTATTTGGTAAAATAGTCCGTGTTCTGTGCAATAAAAATATAACTTTCCACGTCCATTTTGATTTAACCTAAACTGCATATTCCACTCTGGATATTGTTTTACAATCTGAACTCTATCTCCTTTTACATGTGCTACAAAAGAAATATAATGTTCCTTCTTCATTTCATGTTCTGATGTAATAAATAACTCATTTTCTATATTTTCTACATTAAGTCTATGTCCATCTTCTACTTTTTTTGCAATTGATGGTTCTATTTTCTTACCACAACAAGATATAGATGCTTCACCTGTTGTTGTTATTAAATTTCCACATTTATCACATATATAAAATCTTATATTTTTCATATTTCCTCCTTCTAATTCGTTTAAATTTATTTCTCCTGATAGAATTCCTTCTATACTCACACCAAATATATCTGATAACTTTAAAAGTAAAGAAATATCCGGACAACCTAATCCTCGTTCCCATTTACTTATTGTTTTATCACTTATATTCATTAATTCGGCAATTTGTTTTTGTGTCATGTTTTTTTCTTTTCTTAGTTCATATATTAATTTGCCAACTTTCTTACAATCCATCAGTTTCACCTCTTGTTAATAATTTAAACTATTAGAGAAAATCTTTCAATAAACTAATCGTAGAGTTTGTATTATGTTATTTTATTTTATATTATTTATTTTACATCATTTAACTATATCCATTAATCATTATAAAAAGTTTTGTAATATATTAAAAATAGTTGTAGTTAAATACAATATTTAACTACAACTATTAGTATTTGATTATTTATATTTATAAATTAATATTGTGTATCTAATAATCCACAGTACGCATCTACTGAGCTTACACCGACAAATTCTGATCTACCTAACATCTTTTCAACTAATGCTTTTATAGTGTATTCTTTATTATCATAAGTGTTTATATAAGTTTTTACTTGAGGTACATCAGCTAAATGGAATGGACATTGTACTGACACAAATATTGTTGGTATTTCATTTACATAAAATGGTATATCAGGAGTACCTTTACTCATTGGCCATTGTATACGTTGGTCTGTTCCTGGTCCAATATCTGCTATGTTTATTATTAAATCATATTTGCTAGTTAACTCAGATATAGGACGCTTTCCTGAGTAAATATCCATCATTGATTTCATCATCTCTTCTGGTGGTAACTTCATTGCTTTTTCCATTGGAGATTCATATATTTCAACTACAAATCCTTCTGCTTCTAATAACTCTTTCATTAACTCGATTGCATTTTTACCTTTTCCACCCATCATAGCCATTAGTTTTCCAAATCCACCGTCATGACCTTTAGGCTCTACAAGTAATACGCGTTTTTGATTTTCTGGAGATATAGGGAATATATCTTCTTTATTCTTAACTAATGTTATAGCTTTATCTGCTATTTCTAAAGCAGGTATTTTATTTTCTTCTAATCCTATTTTAGCCATAGCTTCTTCTTTTGGTTGTAGTATTTCTGTTTTAGCTTTTTTATGTAATCCTAAAGCAGCTTTTAATCCTAATATACGAGTTAATGCTTCTTCAAGACGCTCATCAGTTATTATTCCATTCTTATAACCATCCATCATCCACTTGAAGTCCTCATCTGGATCATTGAAGAATAGGAATAAATCACTACCTGCCGCTATAGCTGTTGGTAACATTTCACTACGCTTCATTGCCGATGTCATAGCTACCATATGGCTTGCATCTGTTACTATTACTCCATTGAATCCCATTTTTTTACGTAATAAATCTGTTAATATATATTTACTTAATGTGGCTGGCATAGTTAATTCTTCAATAGTTGCTTCTGGATTAAAGTAACGTACATATTCAGGTAAAGCTATATGTCCTGCCATTATTGATGGAAGACCTGCATCTATTAATCCTCCGTATACCTTTCCAAATGTAGCATCCCATTCGTCTACTGAAAGCCAGTTTGGAGCAAATGATAAATGTTGATCACGTTCATCAATTCCATCTCCAGGGAAATGCTTCGCCGCAGGCATAATACCACTTTCCATTATTCCTCTCATGTACTCTAAAGAAAATTCTAATACTTGCTCTGCACTAGATGAATAACAACGAGAAGATATTATTGGATTTCTCCAGTTTCTATTTATATCAACTACTGGTGCAAAGCTCCAGTTACATCCTATTGCTGCTGCTTCCACACCAGAAACACGCCCCATTTCATAAGCATATTTAGGGTCATTTGTTGCTCCTATCTTAACTTGGCTTCCTACATATGTCCCATCTGTACATGCTCCATTACCACCATTTTCAGTATTTGCAGCTATTAATAGTGGTATTTTACTATTTTCTTGTAATATTTTATTTTGATCATATACATCTTCAGCTTTACCTGGATTGTATCTAACTGCCCCTATATGATAATTATTTAAAACACCTTTTAAGTATTGTTCATCACGGCTTGCACCCATATTTACAAATAGTTGACCTATTTTTTCTTCTATTGTCATATTTGCAATTGTGTCTTTTACCCATTGTATAGATTGTTCATCAAGATTATAAGGTTTTGATTTTAAATTTAACATATAATTATTCCCCCTATTGTATTTATTATGGATGTTTTTTATTACAAATATTTTTATTATTTTAATGAATCATTAAATTCCTTTATTAATTGATTTTGATAAGCTTCATCAAATGTACCATTCATTAATTTAGGAACTACTTCATTTACTAATCTTTTCCAAGAATAACCTTCCTTATTTACTAATATAGGATAGAAATTTACATTATTATTTTTAGCAGCTTGTAAATCTCCTGGTGCATCTCCTACCATTAATATTTTCTTCTCATCATATCCTTTTTTCTTAAGCTCAGATATACAATATTGTTTTGTTCCAGCTTCTTGCCCTAGTAGTGCTTTAAGATGCCTAACAAAATTATGTCTATTCCACTCATCATCTAAAGCTTCTCCATTTGCTGATGATACTACTGCAACATCTACTAACTTAGATAATGTTTCTAATCCTTCTTTTACATTTTCAAATGGTTCATCACCCTTTGGTAATTGTTCTATAGATTTGTTTACATTTAAAGACCATTCATATGCCATTTTTAAGGCCTTACTATTAGTCTTTTCTATTTCTCTTTCTAAGGATTTGTTTGATAATTCATTTGTAGTCTCAACCCAATTTACAAGACTATCAAGGTCATCTATTTCTATACCTTCGTTGCTTATGATTTTAAAGGTTTCAGCTAAACCTTTAAATCTGTTTATACCCCTAGTTTTTGTATAAAGATTTATGTCATACCAAAGGTTTAATATATAATCTTCTTTTTCATATAAGTTCCATGTTTTTATCATCTCTGGTGCAAAACATCTTCTATGCTTTATTTCCATAGTATTCATTGCACATCCATCAGAGTCAATACATATTAAAAATTCTTGTGTCTTTTCATACTTATCAAATATATTCGCCATAATATCCTCCATTAGTAAGCAATTATATAGCTCTTTCCTTTATACTAGTATACTAACATACGCAATAATTAAAGGCAATCGTTTTTCAATTCATTTCTACAAAAATTTTGCTTTTTAAAGTTAATAAAAAATAAATTGATAAAATTCTAATACCTAATATAATTTAGCCTATAAACTATAAGCCCTTGTACATACAAGGGCTAATTAAGTATTTATATCTGTTTTGCTTAATTTTCTTATAATTTTATAGTAATTTCCTATATTTATCCCCTTCTAAGTTCTAACTCCTTTGTCATTTCTGCTAATTTAGTTTTTGATAAGTTATACACAAATGTCATAGCTATAGTTGAAATTAAAGCTGATACGAAAGGTAGTATTGTTATTATGTATTTTATCCCTTGAGCAACTTCTGGTGTTTGTGTTGCTACCCCTGCTTTGTATCCAATGAAAGTAAGCGCAAATCCACCTATTCCACCAGCTATAGCTTGACCTAGCTTTCTAACTAAAGAGTAAGATGCATAAACAATACCTTCTTCTCTCTTACCAGTTATATATTCTTGATAATCTATTGCATCACCTACTAATGCCCAAATTAATACATTGAAGAACCCAGTTCCTATAGATGCTATAAAGTTTATAGCCATATACACATATGGACTTTTTATAGGCATTAAGAATAATGCTAAGTTTGCTGCTACAGCAATTAACATAGTTCCTACTGAAAGCTCCTTCTTTCCAAACTTATTAACAAGTGGTGATAAGAATGGTAATATTAAAAATGATGAAATCATTCCAATTACACCACCAAGAGATATTAGTTCTGGTGCTTTAAAATAATCTTTATATAAGTATGGTGTTAAAGCATTAACTGCCATCATAGATGCTAACATACCAAATGAAGCTAACATTAACCCTATTAAAGCTCTATTACTTAGTAAAGTTTTAACTGTTTTTATAAAACTTGACTTTTCTTTTGTTTCTTGAACTTTATGCTTAACACGCTCTGTTGTTAATTTAAATGCCCCAAAATAACATAAATTAGAAAATACTACAAAGACAGCCGAAGCTTTCATAAACCCACCTGCTGTGGCCACACCATCACTAAATACTAATTTAGGTACTATAATCATTATTGCTAAATTTGCAACTAATGCCCCTATTGATCTAAACGTAGATAAAGATGTTCTTTCCACTGGATCTGTTGTCATTACTGATGCCAATGACCCGTAAGGTATGTTTATAGCTGTATAACACATACCAAAACCTATATAAGTTACATATGCATATACTAACTTTAAATTATCTGGTATTCCAGGTATAGCTGTAAATGTTAAAAATCCCATAATTGTTACAGGTAATGCTCCGTATAATAAATAAGGTCTAAACTTACCATTTTTACCAACTTTTCTTCTATCTACAAATGTCCCCATCATTGGATCATTTATTGCATCCCATATTCTAGCAACTACTAACATAGTCCCTACTGCCCCTGCAGTTATTCCTAATACATCCGTATAGAAAAGCATTAAATATCCACTTACAAATTGGAAGAATAAGTCATTTCCTAAATCCCCTAACATATATCCTATCTTGTCTTGCATACCAAAAGGTTTTACTACATCCTGCTTTAGAACTTTCTCTGTTGATATTTCCATTTCCCCACTCCTTAGAACATATTATTATTCTTTTTTCCTTATAATATTTCAAATACCCATCATGTTTTATACTAGTATACTAATACTTTTAAAATGAATTGGCAGCCTTTTTAATTATTAATTATTAATTATTAATTATTAATTATTAATTATTAATTATTACTAAGTACAATTTAGTATGTAATTTGAAATATCTGATTTGGACTTAGTCATTATCCGTATAATTACCTTTGTTATTTTTTTATCTATCCAAGTCCTTCGCATTTATACTAGTATACTAACACACTTTTTGTTTTTTTTGCAACCGTTTTCTAGAAATTTATCAAGTTTTGTCACGTTTTTTTAGCTTTAATATTTTATATCACTCTGATATTAATTATTTATTTAATCATTCACCTATATATTTAAAACAAAACCATTAATGTGGTGTGCCTTTTTCATAAAATTATTTGAAAATATATTTCTAATAATTCAATATGCTTAATAAAATAAAAAAATCACTGCCTATTAAAAATAAGCAGTGATTTTCTACAGTTACAAAAGTAATATTTTGAATACTTTTTTAATTTATATCAAATAGATATATCATTATGCCATCAAAATTTTCATCTTCAAATAATACATGAACACCATATAAACCTTTAGGTAAACCTTCTATACTTATAACAGACTCATCTTTAGCATCTTGTTCTATCACTGTATTACCATCTTTATCTACAAGTTTAACAGTTTTAGCTACATTTTTTCCTTCTCTATTATATGCTTTAGAGTCAACTACAACTTTACCATTAGATGGAGTTAATTCTCCTACTGCAATAATTTGATCTTTTGCATTTAATGTCTTAAGTTTTTTTAGATTTGCTAATGGTCTTAAATCTTTAACCTCATTATAGCTCATTTCTAGAGTCTCTAAGTTTCTAGCATGTTCAATACCTGTTAAATCAACAACACCTGATAACCTTAAAGTAGTTAAACTACGCATATCACCTAAAGTTATATTTTCAGTTTTACCTAATTGATTTTGGATAGATTTAACTAAATATTTATCTGGAATATTAACAACTTCCTGTAGATTTATTTCTATTAAACCTTTTACACTATCTTGAAGTTCAATAGTCATATTATCTATAGCTTCTTGGCTAGGCTTCTCTTCTTTTAATAAAGCTTCTGCTTTAGCTAATTTGTCTTCTAAAACTTTTACACTGTCCTCAGTATAATTATCTTTATCAACCTTCTTAGCTTCTTCTATCGTCTTAGTTAATTCAGTAGTATCAACTCTGTCAGTATTAACAAAGTATAGCTTAGCATCTGCCCAGTTTGCATGGTCATAGTCAGTACCATTGCCCCCATCTCTAACTATTAACTTTAACTGCTTAGCACCAGTTGTATCTACCTCCACAAACTTCTGTGCATCTTTAGCTTTCATTACGCCACTATCATAAACTTTCTCGCCATCTAAATGAACTTCGAAACTTAAAGCTATATCTCTGTTATATACTTGGCGGTCTACACCTACAAATGAACTAAACATATTTACATTCTTATCTGTTAAATCATATACTATCTCGGAATGTGCATGTGTACCTAATCCCTTAGTATAAACCACTTCACTTCCATCTTCGCCATTAAGTCTTATTTTGTTGTTACTTATAGATTTATCTTTCTTAACTCCACCGTATCCAGATGTTGCAGACTTCCAGTCATAATCAGATAAGTATCTAAAGTCTTCAGGGTTTACTACACTTATAATTCTATTTTTCTCTGTCTTGTTACCATCTCTATCTGTTACAGTATATACTATAGGATAGTTACCAACTCTATTAAAGTTAACTTTATCTTGACCAGTAACTACAACACTTCCAGTTATATTTCCATCTTCCGCATCAGTAGCTTTATATGTTCCTGCTAAATCTTCTAAAGTTTGACCAACTTTAACTGTTTGAGATTTAGGTATAGTTAATTCAGGCTTAGCATTATTAGTAGTTAACTTAGGTTCTACAAATACACCGTGATCTGAAGTATTTCCGTTTCCACCATTGTTAACTTCTAATCTAAGTTGTTTAACTCCTTTAATAGGTACTTTTATATATTGTAAATCATCCTCATGTTTTATTACTTTAGTAGTAGCTAAAGTCTTTCCGTCACCTACAACTTTGAAAGTTATACTTGAATTGTTTTGGACTGGTATATTCATATCCACGCCAACTTTAACTTCGAACTCTTCATAGTTGTGCTCGCCTAAATCGTAAACTACATTACCATTAGCATGAAGTCTTATACCCTTATCGTAATCTTTAATTTCACCTAAAGTTCTACCTTTTATAGAATTGTTACGAGAAGGAGTTCCCCAGTCAGTTTTAACGCTATCCCATTCTCTGTCAGATAGATAATCATAAGCACTAGCAACTGTTACCTTCATAGTTTCTCTAGTTGTTGACCCTTTGTAACTAACTTCATAAACAACATCATAAACTCCTGCTTTAGTATTATCAACATTATTTACAACCTTAATGTCACGTAAATCATTTCCTTCATAATCAGTTGCTTTAACATAATCTAGAGGATTAAACTCTTCACGTAAACCTAAAGTTAAACCACCAACTGTTTTTACTATCGGTTGGAATGCTTCTATACTTACTGGTTTTGCAGTACTTAAATCTTTAGCATAAGCCACTACATCATACTTAGCATTCTCTTCTATATCTATATTCTTAACTACGAAACTACTATCCTTTGTATAACCTATAACTTCACCATCTTTAAGTATTTCATAACCTAATAAATCGTCACTGTTATTAGTATCTATATTAAACTTTAATGTATTGGTTTTATCCTCTTTGTTTATATTAGAAGATACTGTAACCTTAACATCTTCACTAAAGCCTGTGCCTTTATAATCATAAGCACCACCATGAAGATATTCTATTTTCTTATCAGGCTTAGGTAAGTGAGCAACTGCTTCTCTCATTTGAGGAGTAACTTCTACATACTTCCATCCTTCAAAGAAGTCCATTAAGTTTACACCTAATCCTAAAGAATAAGCTACTGTTAATCTTTGTGTATCTGAACCTTTTATAGACTTAATTAAATCTGTGTTATCTCTAACTGCTTTAGATGCTTTAGTATAAGCGTCGTATCCATAAGCAATGTTTAATTGAGATAGTATTGCTAAGTTCTCAAAGTGACTTAAGTTATACTCTTCTCCTTTAAATCTCTTTAGTACCTCATTCCAGTTTGCACGGTCTCCACCTGTACCTGGGTGTAATCTTCTATACTCTTGAGCATAAAGGTTATTTGTAACTTCTCCATGAACTATATGCTTAGTATTAAATATATGTCCAAATTCATGGTTATAAGCCCAGTTATCGTTACCTGGCATTTGTGGTGGCATTGCTAATAACTTAAAGAAACCTTCGTCTTTCTCTATATTATCTGAACCTCTATATCCTGTATAACCATAAGCCGCATATGCATGAGGTCCTCCTTGGAATGCTCTGGCTACGAACTTATTAGGGAAAAGACTATCCTTCTCTTCTTTTGCATTTTCTTCAAATCCCATAAATGATTGGAACATGTCATATATTTCTTCCCAACCTGCCATAGTATCCGCAGAGTCATACCCTTTTGCTTCTGCTTGTTTAATTCCTTTCAATGCACCTTTTGCAGTTGTAGTTATTACAACGTTCTCAGATACGAACTCAGCTATATTGTAAACTTTACCTTTAGGGTTTCCATTAACAAAATCTTCGTCATTAACTGCTACTTTTCTTTCGTATTCCTCCAATTCCTTAGCAAATTCCTTAGGGTCAGTTTCACCATGGAAATACGTAGGAAATTTAGTTCCACCCTCAAATCTTACTTTAGGAGCATAAGCTTGTTCTTCAGGATATGCTTCATTTATTAAATAAACTGCCGCACAGTTCATGTCAGTTGGAACTTTAACAACATTTCTACCTGGATGTAAGTTTACTGTTCTTCTCCAGGTACCTTGTGTCTTACCTACTTGACCAAATCCTAATTGAGGCATTTTACCTGTTGGGTCTGCATCAACATATACTATTATTTCTTCACCTGGAGTTACGTATCTTCCGAAAGACTCTAATGAAGTATATGCTCCACCGTTAATACTTCTCTTAGCACCTTCTGTACCGAAATTACCTCTTTGCTCTCCTACCAAAGTTCTAGACATATTTTCAGTTTCAGTTTGTTCGCCATTTAAAACCTTCTTAGCTAACTCTATAGTAGGCATTAAACTATCCTTTAAAGGGTGTTTCATAACTTCTTTTTCTAAAGACTCTATTGCTTCTAGAGATTTGTATTTGTCTTTAAGCTCACTCATTAATCCATCTGTAAACATATCGTTAACATTATCCGAAACTAAATCTTTTCTAAAGAACATTATTTCATTTAAAGTAGCCCAGTTTTGGTCACCCTTAGTCCATTTTAATTTTATTCTCTTAAACTTAGTAGGTTGGAATTTTGCTTCTATTAAGTCTTTAGTCTTGTTAGCTTTACCTGTAGCAACTAACTTAAATGTCTCACCTTTGCTAGTTGTAGAACCATAAATCTCAAACTCTTGAGCAAAACCTTTAGCATCGCTTTGTCTAGCACCGTAAGCTAATCTATCGATAGTTACAGGGTTAACGAATTCAACTGTTACTTCGTTACTCCAATTTGTATCGTTAGACTTATTAGTTTCCCAGTAAGTATTTATGTCATTGTCTGCCGCTTTATCTATAGTTTGTGATGCATATCTCCCGGCATTATTAGTTATACTCTTTATGTTTTCATAAGGAATTCTAAATTGTTCTATATATTCCTTATTATCTAAATGAGTAAATGATTTAGTAAATGCAACACCACTTACTATTTCTTCTTGCTCTAAAATATTTCTAGCATTTTCTAAATCCTCTTTGAAGTCATTATAAAATGGATGCTTCTTACATTCTTCTTCTAAAGCATTAAGCTTATCTATACTATTGAACTCTTCGCTTAAGGCACTCATAGTGTTGTCAGTAAATAATCTATCCATTTTATCCATTGTAACATCTTGAGTATATAAACCAAACTCTGACGCTAAAGCCCAACCTTCATATCCTTGCTTATAAACAAACTTAACTCTTTTAGCTTGAGTTGGATTAAACTTTATAGATATAGAGTCTCCAGTTCTTGAAGCACTACCACTAGTTACTTTAGTAAATGTGTCTCCTGCACTAGTCTTAGAAGTATAGATATCGAACTTCTCTGCGAAACCTCTATCTCTCGGAGAATAATATACTATTCTATCTAAAGTTCTTATTTGGTCTAAAGTCATTATAACTTCGTTTGTATGAGTTTCGCTATTTCTAGCATCAGAATGCCAATTAGTGTTAGGATCACCATCTATAGCTTTATCTATAGTTTGATTTGACCAATGTCTACCGTTAGTAGTTATATTCTTTATATGACTATTATCTATCTTATAAGTCTTATCATACTCTGCTAACTCTGGAGTTCCAAAAGCTTTAAACTTCGAAACTTTAGCATCTGCATAAGTTACCTCGTTACCTTCTAATACAAGTTTAGCATCATCTAAATCTTCTTTGAACTTACTGTATAAAGGATGTGCCTTCGCTTCATTCTCTAAAGCAGTAAGTTTCTCTAAAGTCCCAAAATCAGGGTTTACTGTATTCTTATTACTGTCTGTAAATAGTTTATCCATTTTCTCTGATAAAGCATCTTCTTTATAGAACCTAGCTTCTGATATGAATGGTCTATTTTCATGGCACTCTTTAAATACAAACTTCAGTCTCTTAAAGTTTGTTGGGTTAAATTTAAATTGCATAAAGTCTTTAGTAACTTCTGCAGTACCGCTAGAAACTAATTTGAATGTATCCCCTTGAGAAGTTTCTGAAGCATATATTTCATACTTAGTAGGAAATCCTTTTTGATTTCCGCTTCTAGGTAATAATGCTATTCTATCAAGTTGTTCTATTTCATCAAAAGTGAATACCACTTCATTAGTGAAACCATTACCATTGCTTCTGTTTGTTTCCCAATGTGTATTAGGGTCACCATCATACATATATTCTATTTTTGTTGTAGAGTAAGTTCCACCATTTACTTGTGTATTAACGATGTGGTCTTTACCTAACATAAACTTGTCATCATAAGCTTTTTGGTTTTCAGTTCCATACCCTAATAACTTAGATACTTTAGTTTCAATAAAGTTAACCTCTTTGTTCTCTAGAACAAGTCTTGCATTATCTATATATTCTTTAAAGCTATCGCGGAATGGATGTCCTTCAGTTTCTTTCTCTAAAGTGTTTAATGCTTCAGGAGTTGCAAACTCTTTACTTACTTCATTCATGTTTGCATTAGTAAATAATCTTTCCATCTTATCTAGAATTCTATCCTCTTTATAGAACCAAAACTCTGCGGCACTTGCCCACTCGTCATGTGCTTCTACGAATTTGAATTTAACTCTCTTTGCTCTTACAGTATCAAATTTAAATTCAACCATTCCACCTGTAACTTTACTTCCTTCTATTTTTCCTGCTAGTTTAAAATCTTCACCTATTTCACTCTCTGAAACATATATCTCTGCACTAGTAGGATATCCTTTACCTTTAGCCCCGTCTTGTCTTGTAGCATAAGCTAATCTATTTATCTCGGCTATATCTTTAAACTCCACAATTACTTCATTTTTAAATTCATTTGTATTTCTAGTGTATGTTTCCCAATGTGTATTAAGTTTTCCATCTATAGCATTTTCTATCTTAGTTCCTGGGTAACTTCTTCCATTGTTTGTTATAGACTGTATCTCAACTCTATAAAGTTCATTATACTTAGCGAAGTTAGGATTGTTCTTAATTTTAAAATCACTAACTGTCATACTTTTAGAAACTTGTTCCTCTATCGCTAATGCTTTTTCCTTTATTACTTCGTTAGCAAAAACATTTAAAGCAGGTGTGCTGTTTGTTGCTATAACAGATATGGCCAATATTGATGCTATCTTTTTCTTCATAATATTCTCCCTCTTATATTATATGAATTTACAATAACTAAATATTTTACCCCAAATTTCAAAATATAGTCTTGCTATAGAGCTATAGTTGTTTTTATTAAATAAAAAACTACCCTTTATAAAGGGTAGTTGCCATCTAAAGTAAACATTATAAAACAATCTTACAATTATATCATAAGATAACTCTATAAAAACAAAGAATATCAATTCTTTGGCAACTGGCTGGCATAGTCTAATTTTACCTTAGCCCCTTTAGCTTTGCGTCGCTAGATTTCTCTAGGTTTGCTAATATGTAATTTTTAGTCATCTATATTAATTATACATAATTTTTTATAAATTAAAATAGTTTTTTTTAATTTAAAATAATTTTAATATATTTTTGAATATATTCTATTAAAGCAAATATTAATTATTACTACACAAAAATATTTATTAATTTTTATCTGTAATTAAGCTTCTAATATGAAATTTTTACCATTTAGGCTTTTTCCACTTATATTTATATATATGGTATAATAAGTGTAAAAATTTATACATTTTAATAAGGAGACATCTATGGATAAAATTGCACAAAACAGAGAATTTTTCAAAGCTGATTTTGAAATACTAAAACAGATAAAAACGGATAAACAAAAAGGAATACCCACTCCTTCTTTCCAAAAAGAATATGATTCAAATTCTAATTTAATAGAGTTACCTCCTGTAAGCAAAGACATTTTAGTTAAACCTAACGTACTAGATTGTATAAATGATAGAAGAAGTATAAGAAAATATAGTGATGAAAAAATAAATTTATCTGAACTTTCGTATTTACTATGGGCTACTCAAGGAATCCAAACTGTAAAAGATAAATTTAGTGCCTTAAGAACTGTACCTTCTGCTGGTTGCACTCACCCATTTGAAACATATTTAATAATAAATAATGTTGATGGTTTAAAGAGTGGAGTTTACAGATATTTACCTTTAGAACATAAACTTTTATTTATAAAGACTTTAAGCAATATAGATGATGAAATAGATAAAGCAACTCCAAACCAACCTTTTGTTCAAGGTTTCGTATCTAAAAGTGCCGTTGTGTTTGCTTGGAGTTGTATTCCATATAGAAGTGAACATAGATTTAGTATAACTGCTCATAAGAAAATACTTATAGATATTGGACATGTTTGCCAGAATCTTTACATAGCATCAGAATCTCTTAATTACGGGACTTGTGCTATCGGAATATATGATCAGGATATAATTGATAATATGTTAGATTTAGATGGAGAAAATGAGTTTGTAATTTATATGGCTTGTTTAGGTAAAAAACTTTAATAAATTAGCTTAATTATTAATATAATTGTATTACTTTAAAGTAAAAATCTCAAAAATATCTTAAATTAAGATACTTTTTGAGATTTTTTAATTTTAATATTTTTAAATAAAGTATAGTATAAAGTACTTTATTTTGATATTTGACTTAATATATATGAGGTTACTTCATCAGGAGAAATATTTAAAATAATCGCAAATTATTCATTTAATAATCTTTCTGCTTCTTTCATAATATTATTATCTCCTTTAGAAATTATATTTCTCATTGAAATTTTATTATTATGTTATTAGAATAACCAGAATTTAATACATAAATTTATAAAATTGGAGCTTGGTTATTCATTGAATATCCATCATTTCTAACATCACTCATATCTAATGTATCATCTTTTATTTTAACCTTGCTAAGTTTTTTAATTGCTCCATAAGGCTCTCTTAATGAAAGTTTATCTCCTCTACCAGAAATAACCCATAAAATCTTATACCCTCTAGGTATTACTTGTAACTTATCTTCTCCTTTACCATCAGTAAAGTATACCAATAAATTAATTTTTTTATTATTAGCATATTCAAAAACTGGGCTAAATTTAGTTGATCCTCTTCTTTTAAGCCTTTCTTTTATATCTTTTACAGATTTGACTTTATACACACGTCTAATTTCATTGTCACATTCTATGATTGTAATTTCATGGTTATAATTTTTTACTATATTAAGTACTTCCTTAATAGCTTGTTTAAATTCTTCATCACTAATGCTTCCACTTATATCAAGTGCAACAGCTATCTCTGCTTTATGAGATCTCAACTGCCCCCTCAAATCTAATCTATTTGGCTGTCTTCTATTTCTTCTTGTTATAGTCTTCTTTTTATTACTTTCGATTGTTCCCATCAATCTATTAAGATATAAGTTCCAAGGCAATTCACCTTTACTATTTTTAAGTGATGATATCATACCATCTAAGTATTCTGGAATTTTACCTTTTTGAGAATTATTAATAGCTTTTTGGGTAAATTCTTTAAGAGTTTCCTCATCTATATTACTAGAATCTTCCCAAATATCATGAGTTTTTTCTGGATTGTATTCAGTTTCTATATCATCAGACTGACGAGTATCATCTTCTTCGCCATCTTTATCTACTTCTTGTAAATCTAATTCAGTTTGAATTTTTTCTACATAGTATTCAAAAGGCTCATAAGGCTCAAGTTTTAAATTATATTTTACATTTACATTTTCTAAAGTAACAGCATATGGTGGTAAATTATTTAAATATTTATTAACCACTATATCCATCGCCATATTAATAGCTAATGTACTGTATTTTCCTTTTAATTCTCTTGCTCTTACTAAATGCATAGATATTACATGAAGAATTTCATGTTTAATTGTACTTTCCATTTGTCTCATATTAAGGTCTAAAAAAATTATTGGGTTAAAGTATATGACATACTTAGCACCTTTAAAATTTATAGCAGTGGGACTACTTATATCAAATCTTATTTCTCTTGATGTTTGAAATAAAAAATATCCATAGAAATTATCTTTATCTTCCATAAGGCTTAGATTAACTTTATCTACTAAACTAAAAAATTCATTTTTGAAATCTTGTGGTATATCTATCTCAAATTTTTCACCCTTGTGATTTGCCTTTAACATAGCATACGTATCTATAATTTTCTCTGCTTTATAATAAAGATCTCTTTTTTGTTTATCAAAGTAAGTTTCCATAGGCTATCCCCTTATTAATTTATAAGATTCAAAGTAAGCTTCTACGAATTCTTCATTTTCTATAGCTTTTTCGTATACTTTTTTATAGCTATTTTTAATCTCTTTCATAATTCCTACCATTAAATCTATAGGATATACTTTTAAAAACTGTATAAATCTACTAATATAATAGCTTGATTCATAATTTTCACTTTTAATATTTGATTCTAAGTTTCTTAAAATATTCATTGCTGCTAAGTAAAGTCTTGTATGACTTTCAGTTTTTACTCTTTCTATAACAGATTCACTTAAAGTATCTCCACAAAAAACATCTTCATAAGATATTAATGGGCTATAATCTGATTCAACAAAACTTATAAATTCCTCTGCGATAACTTTACCTACATTTCCTTTTATAACATTTAAAAATACAGCTTTTGGTATTGAGTCCTTTTGATCCTTGTATGCTTTATAACTTTTAGAAACTCTTTCATAACTTCTTGGAGTTGCAGATACATCTCCTTCATTTGTTTTGTGTAAATATTCTGGGAATGTTGAAATAAACTCTATAACCTTTTGTTCAAGCCCTTCATCTATTGCCCATTTTAGCCATTGATTATAATCAGACTCCATATTTAACCATACAAATCTATTTTCTTGAGCTGCATCCATATCTACAACTTGATAATCAAAATCTGAACCATACTTACTTGATGGATTCATTGCTGCTAAAATCTTTACATCATCATGTAACTTATATCCATTTATTTCTCTATTTAATATTAAGTTCATAAGCTCTTGTTGTACCGTATGCTCACAACGATTTATTTCATCTATAAATAAAAGAACATTTCTTCCTTTAGATATTTCTTCATCAATTTCTCTTAACTTGTTATGAACAGCATATACTGTTGTTTTCTTTACTATCTCCTGACCATTAGAATCACTCATTATATAAGATTCTACAGTTGGCAAGCCTCCTATTTCACCTTCTTTAAGTAAGTTTCCATCAATAACAATTAAACTCCACTCATTTTCTTTAGCAAGCTTTTTTGCTAATGCAGTTTTTCCTATTCCACTTTCGCCAACTACTAAAGGTACTTCCCCAGTAGCTAAAACTAAGTCAACGCTTTTTAATGTCTCTATAAAATTCATTTTTTATTTCTCCTATATCATCTTAAGTTTTTCATCTACAGCTATTTTTTTAGCTTTTTTACTTCCGTATTTATGAATGAATATTATCTTATCCATGGATATATTATCATTATTTTTATCTATAGTTTTACAGTTTAAAAAATCTCTAACATATTTTTCTTCAACATCTTCCTTTAATAGCATTTCTTTTAATACTTCTTCTAATTCTTCTTTAGATATCTTATTTGAAATATATTTAATGGTTAAAATGTTTGCCTTTAAAAATTCTAACATTTTATTTTTATCTAAGTTTTTTATAAATCTAATAGCCGATTCATTGCTTTTAATAGCTAAAATCTGTGCATTATAGCTAGGTGAATCTATATATCTTAATGCAGTATAATTTATTTTTACAGCCTCTTCTTGAACACTTTCATAAGGATTTTTTATATATTTTAATGAATCATAATCTTTTCTTACTGCTAATAATTGTAGCTCCTCATTTGGATTTTCAACATATTTAATAGCCCATCCAGCTTTATCTATAGCTAATTTAATTACCTTATCAGTTGGATTTTTAATGCACTCTAAAATAGTCCATCCATCACTTACAGCTTTTATCATCATATCTTCTGTTGGTTTATCTATATATTTAATTGCTCTAGCATTGTTGTCTATAGCTAATTCTTGCATCTCTATAGTTGGATTTTCTATATACTCTAATACAAGCCCATTTTTCTTTATAGCTAATAACTTAATCTCATCTGTCGGATTGTTTATAGTTTTTATAACAAATGGATTATTATTTATCATCTTTATAAGTTTTGCTTCTTCCATAGCATACCTTTCCCTCTATGTTTATTTTTAATTTTTATCTATTTTAATTATTTCTTATTATAATTAATATACCTTTTTAATAAATTTAAACAGAATAATTATGGCAATATATAAAAAAAGTACCTAAAACTATTTTAGCTTTAGGTACTTTTTTATACAAATCCTTCTATTTTTCTAATTTATTTTAAATTTTTTATTTTTTAAAATGATGGCGGTGTTACTGCAAATATAACCTCACAATCCTCATCAGAATTATTTTCCCACTTATGATTTGAGTATGGTGGTATTTTTACACTATCTCCACAATTTAACTCAATAACTGTATTCATCAAATGTAAACTTACACAGCCTTTCATAACATAAGCCACTTCTTCGCCCTTATGACTAAAAAGTTCTTTTGAAGATGACTCTCTTTTAGGTATCTTCATAAGCATAAACTCTATGGTTCCTCGCGAGTTTGGAGTCAATAATTCATAAGCAAAGCTATCATCCTCAGCAAACATTATTTTTTTTCGACTATCTTTTCTAACTACTAAATTTTCAGTAGGATTATCATTTATAAAAAAATTAAATAGGGGTATATCTAAAGCCTTAGAAATTTGTTTTAGCGTATTTATAGACGGGTTTGATGTTCCCTTTTCTATTTGACTAAGTAAAGAAGGTGTTACACCTGTTAAGTTAGCTAATTCTTTTATGGTTAAATTTTTACTTTTTCTATATTCAGTAATATTTCTTGATATATCTACTTCATTCATATGTTAATTTACCTCTTTTGTGTATTTGAAATTATCATTACATATTATATCAATATAACTTATTCTTATCAATTTAATTAAATTTTATTTAAATTTTATAATAATAATTAAATTCAATTGACGTCAATCATAAAAAATGTTAGTATTAGTTAAGTATTATTTAATTATTTGAAATAAAATTAATTAATACTTATTTGAATTAACAAATAGTTTTAATATAAACTTCATTTATCTTAGGTAAATTTATATAAATATTTATCTTTAAGAATTAAAAATAAAAATATAAAGGTGGTTATTATTATGTCTAATACAAAAGTTTTAAACAAAGAAATATCAACTTGGATTGATGAATATCCTTTATTACAAGAAATAATAGATTTAAAAGAATCAATATGGATAAATCCACTTCATACTAATTTTGATAAAGGTATGGAAAATGTTTCGCTTTCTAAAGCTGATGTACTAGATGCAGAAGCAAGATTAAATAGATTTGCTCCATACATAGCAAAGGTATTTCCTGAAACTCAATCAGAAAATGGAATAATAGAATCTCCAATAGCTAAAATAGATAACATGAAAGCTAAGCTAGAAGAAATCTGTGGTAAAGAACTTGCTGGAAATCTATTATTAAAATGTGACAGTCACCTTAAAGTATCAGGATCTATAAAAGCTAGAGGTGGAATATATGAAGTATTAAAACATGCTGAAGATTTAGCTTTAGCAAACAATATAATATCATTAGAAGACAACTATGCTAAATTAGATAGCGATGAAGTTAGAAAGTTCTTTTCTCAATATTCTGTAGTAGTTGGATCTACTGGAAACTTAGGCTTAAGTATAGGTATAATGAGTGCTAAACTTGGTTTTAAAGTTACAGTTCATATGTCTGCAGATGCTAGACAATGGAAAAAAGATTTATTAAGAAGCAGAGGCGTTGAAGTTATAGAGTATGAGTCTGATTACAGCAAAGCTGTTGAAGAAGGAAGAAAACAATCTGAAGCAGATGCTAATAGCTACTTTGTAGATGATGAAAACTCTAAAAACTTATTCTTAGGATACTCTGTTGCCGCTAAAAGATTAGATAAACAATTAAAAGATATGAATGTAAAAGTAGATGATAATCATCCATTATTTGTATACTTACCATGTGGTGTTGGTGGAGGTCCTGGTGGAGTTGCCTTTGGACTTAAGCTTTTATACAAAGATAATGTACATTTCTTCTTTGCTGAGCCAACACACTCTCCATGTATGATGATAGGATGCATGACTGGTGAGCATGATAAAGTTTCTGTTCAAGACTTTGGAATAGACAATATAACTGCTGCTGATGGATTAGCTGTTGGTAGAGCTTCTGGATTTGTTGGTAAAACATTAGAAAAATTAATGAGTGGATGCTACTCTGTTACTGATGAAAATATGTACAGATTATTAACTAAAATGGCTGATAGTGAAAATATATTCTTAGAACCTTCAGCTCTTGCTGGTGTCCCAGGTATAATAAATGTACTTACTTCTGAAGAAGGTAAGAAATATTTAAAAGCTAATAATCTTGAAGATAAGATAGAAAATATAACTCATATAGCTTGGGCAACTGGAGGAAGTATGGTTCCTAAGGATATGATGGATGAATACTATAACAAAGGTGTTTCACTACTTAAGTAGTGAATAAAAGGTATTATCAAGATTTTGATAATACCTTTTATTTATAAATTTAATTTTCTATTTAAATTCCCCTACTTTTTATATGACTTCGATTTCATTTTTTTAAATTTTAAATTATTCTTCTATATAAATCTTCAGACTAAATCTAACAACTGTATCTATTTATCAAGTGTAGCTATATTACTTACCTAACCAACTAATTTATCTATGAATTTTACTTTTATTTTTCATAGTATATTCAATACACATAGTGCCCTCATCAATACTTTCACTAACAACTTCAAAATTCATCTTTTTATAAAATTCAACAGATTTTGTATTATCTTTATAAACAGATAAAGTTAAGTTATCGTATAAATTAATTGTATGTTCAATTAACTTTCTACCAATTCCACAACCTTGGTAATTATTATCAACAAATAATGCACCTATAAATTCATTATTTATAATTGCTATAAATCCTTTTATATTTTCTTCATCTTCATAAACAAAGACATCTGATACAGGTATATAATCATGTTTTACTGTATTATAATTATCTTCCCAATATTTTTTTTCTATAAAATCGTGAGCTTTTATAGTACTTTCTAACCATATTTCCATTATTCTATCTATATCTTTATTCTCTAACATTCTTATCATATTGACTTCTTTCCCCCTACCTACGTATTTTATTTTAATGTTATCATTAACTTTTAAGTAATACTTAGTACATATATACTTTGTATAATTTTTGTACTATAAAAAAGTGCATTAACTAATTTTTTAATTACTTTAACGCACCTATTTTTTATTAATCTAATATAAATATATTCATCTATGTTTTCAGATTAAAAAATACATCTTACTTTATTAAATATAAAAGCTTATTTATATTTATATAAAAATAAAATAAATGTAAAATTTAACATTAGACATTTAGAATAACTCATTATAAATACATTTAATATTTTCTTTTGATAATGAAGTATAACTCTGACTAAGTAATCTTTGTTGGTTAGCTATAACATTTTCAGTAAATAGTAATATGTCAGATTCCTTCATACCGTACTCTCTTAAAGATTTTTTTTCTATAATATTACTTAGTAACTTTTCCATTTCATCATATACATTACAAACTTCACATTCTAGTAATCCACTTAAAATAATATTTAAATCCATTATCTTTCCACTTGGATTTTTTTTATTATAGACTTTAAAAACAGATGTGAAAAATTGATAATTAGCTTCACCATGAGGTACATGATATGTTCCACTTAAAGGAGATGATAAAGCATGCACTGCTCCATTTCCTGCATTACCAAAAGCAATTCCAGCTAAATTACTAGCAATAAGAAAATCATCTAGCATCGAAACTCTTGCATCTTGCCCTTCTTTAACAATTCTTTTAAACCCTTTTATTATTATTTCCATAGCTTGCTTACTAAACATCTCTGTATAAACATTAGCCTTTGGTGAAAGAAATGATTCTATAGAATGAATTAACGCATCTATTGCACTTGTTGCAAAGAATTTATATGGTAAATTTACTAGTAACTCTGGAATAAGTACCGCATAATCTGGATATAACTCATCAATTGCCAGTCCAAGTTTAGAGTTTAACTTAGTTATTTCTGTTATACTAACATTTGATACCTCTGACCCCGATCCACAAGTTGTTGGAATTGTTATCAATGTTCTTACTTTTTCTAACTTTATCTTTTTCTCAAATAAATCTGCTGTACACTTTCCATTTTTTAGAACTAATATTTTAGCCATATCTATTACTGAACCACCACCAATGGCTATAACTCTTTTGTAGTTACCTTTATTAAAATCTTTTAATAGAGCATCCATCATTATATCTGTAGGCTCACCATTTCCATATGTATCTTTATAAGCTACCGTTGCCTTTATGTCTAACTCTTTAAAATTTCGTTCATATATACCTTTACTTGCAAAAATAAAGTCATTCTCTCCTATTTTAAATTCTTCAATAAACTCTTTTGCCTTTTCAAATTTATGAATATTTGTCTTTGCCATAAATAAGTTCATTATTTTACCCCCGATGTTTATATTTTCTGTATATCATTTGTACTTAAAATAGTATATAAAAATACAGTCTATCCAACTAGTCTATAATTAAATTTATTTATATGCTATAATTTAAATATAGAAAATAACTCATCCGATAACTTAAACTTTCAATTATAGGATGAGTTATTTTTATTCAATGGTTGATACAATCATTAAGAATCATATGCAATATTGACTATCTATGTTCTTTCAATAGTACATACTTTAATTACTTATTTACAATTCTCCTATATCCTTTACATGTTCCAAAGAAGTATATAGCATAAATTACACATATACTCACTACTGCAACCACATTAGTTCCTACTGTATCATAGTCTCCAAATATTTTAATTACGTTATTTGCTACCTTTATTCCAAAATAACTATGAACTAAGGCTAAGGCTATTGGAAGTGAGAAATATATAAATACTTGTATAAAAATTGATTTGTTTATCATTTTTGAGCTTACTCCAAGTTTTTTAAGTATTTCATATCTTCCTAAACTTTCTGTTGCTCCTGATAATTGGTTAAGTGCAAGTACTGCTGCACTAGATATTAAGAATATTATCCCTATATATAAACCAATGTATAAAAACATAGCTGCATTAGACATATTAATTTCTAAAACCATTTGTTTACTTATAAATATTAAGATTGAACCATTGTCTTTTTGATATTGAATTTGTTTATTTTTACTTTTTTCAAGATTTTTAGTTAGATTATTTTCTGTATCTTTTTTATCTCCTACATAATTAAAACTTAAACACTTTTGACTTATATCATATTTATCTGCGTATTTATCTTCAACTACAAATGTTATAAAATTATCTTTTGCTAAATCATTTTCTAAAGATTGATTTTGATAGTTTTCATTTATTTTAAATTCATCATTTCCTATTTTTATACTTTTATTATTTTTTATATAATCTTTTATTGGGTTCTCCATAGTAGATGAATTTGTAACAAAAAGTACTTCTTTATCTTTTAAATTTATTGTTTTTTTACCTGCCATTTTATTTAGCTTATTATAATCTGATAGTTTTATAATAGGAATATTATGATCCATCGTAACTTTTAATTGCTTAGATAAAAAATCATCTGAAGTATTTTCAAACATTTTAATAAACTTTATAGGAGATTTGTAAAAATTATAATCTAAATATTCTTTTGAATAATCATTTACATTTAAATCTAACTTTTTAAGTATTTCACTTAATTTTTCATTGTTATAGTTTGTTTTTTCTTGAGGATTGTACGTTTCTATAAAAGTTGCATCATATGGGGTTTGAGACTCTGCTGATTTTTCCATGGCATTTTTTAGTCCTATTGCTGAAGAATACATCCCAATTGATATAAATAACATTAAACATATAATACTCATTGATATATAGTTTGTATTAATTTTACTGTTTAATTGTCTTAAAGTGAAAGTGTTAAGATTTTTTAGATATAAGTTTTTATCATTTTGAACTAATTTTATTAAAAATCCTGCCAAAGATCTAAAAAATAATACTGTTCCTACAACGCCTAAAAGTATAGATAGTTTAAAATTATTATCTGTTATGTCTACAAGAGCATTTTCTAAAATTAATTTATATGCAAATCCTAAACAAACTATAGATATTATAAATAGTGCTACAGATAATATTAAATTTGTGCCTTTTAACTTTTCATTTTTTCTTTGACTATTTATTAAATTTATAAGTTTATATCTTGAAACTACTACAAAATTTAGAATCATAGTTATAAAAAACATTATACTAAAATATATTATTGTTTTTATACAAGCTTCCTTTGAAAATATAAATTGATATTTTTTCATATCCAGTGAAAATAATTTTGCAGTAACTGAAGCTAGTCCTTGAGATAAAAATACACCTACAAATAGTCCTACTGCTAAAGACATAACCCCAACTATTATAGTTTCATAAAATAGCATAAAAGCAATTTTACTTCTACTAATACCTAGTGTCATATATATACCAAATTCTCTATTTCTTTTTTTAATTATAAAGTTATTTGCATATATTATTAAAAAACCTAATATGAAAGACACAAAAACTGATACTATTGAAATTATCATAGTTGTAACTTCCATTAGCTTTTTTTGATTTTCTGTCATATCCATCATAGCTGTTTGAGCTTCTACTGAGTTGAATATATAAAATATACAAACTCCTAGAACAAGTGTAAAAAAGTAAATACTATAATCTTTCATACTTCTTTGAACATTTCTTTTGGAAAGCTTAAATAACATTGTTATTGTCACCTCCTAAAAGAGTAACAACTTCTATAATTCTTTTGAAAAATTCTTTTCTATCATCATTTCCTCTTACTAACTCATTAAAGATTTTTCCATCTTTTATAAATAAAATTCTTTTACAATAACTAGCTGTAAAAGCATCATGAGTTACCATCATTATTGTAGAATTCATACTTTCATTTAGGTCAGATAAATTTTCAAGTAAAACTCTTGCTGATTTTGAATCTAGAGACCCTGTTGGTTCATCTGCAAGAATCAAAGACGGCTCATTTATTATAGCTCTTGCACAAGCTACTCTTTGCTTTTGTCCTCCTGATATTTCGTATGGAAATTTACTTAATATCTCTGATATTCCAAGTCTACTTGATACACTTTTTACTCTTTTATCTATTTCTGATCCCTTTACTCCTAGTATAGATAATGCTAAGGATATATTCTCATATACAGTTAAAGTATCTAGTAAATTAAACTCTTGAAATATAAATCCTAAATGTTCTCTTCTAAACTTTTCTATATTTTTTCTTGATAAAGTTGTTATATCTTTATCTTCAATTTGTATGTTTCCGGTAGTTACCTTATCTATTGTTGCTATACAATTTAAAAGTGTAGTTTTACCACTTCCACTAGGTCCCATAATCCCTATAAATTCACCCTTATCAACTTCAAACGAAATATTATTAATAGCTTTTGTTAGATTTTTCTTATTCCCATAATATTTTTCTATATTTTTAACCTTAAGAACTGTACTCATTTTATCTCCTCCATATTTTTTAATTTATAACTTTATTTTATAGTCTTTAGAGGATTTAATTAATAAGATAACCTTACGACTATCTTACGAAAATGTAAGTTTATTTACTTCTTAGGAAATTATATTTAATCCTGATTTGTGGATAAATATAATTTCCAACATATAAACTTGAGTAACGGACCTGTTTTTCAAGGTCGTTGGCAACATGAGCAAAGCGAATTTTTTATATTTGAATCATATTACTTTTTGGAAAAGTTATTTTTACAGTAGTTTCTTTATTAACAACAGAGTATATATCTAATCCTAAATACATCTTTTCTGCTAATCGTTTTGATATATAAAGTCCCATTCCTGTTGATTTTTTTAGTTTTCTTCCATTAATCCCTGTAAAACCTTTGTTAAAAACTTTTTTTAAATCCTTCTTATCAATTCCAATTCCATTGTCTTTTATATACAATTCTAGGCTATTGTCTTTAAGCTTTGTGTATATAGATATCTTTGGAAGTTCTTTTTCTAACTTTTTATTTATAGTTTTATCTCCTATGTATTTTATAGAATTTACTATAATTTGATTTAGTATAAACTCCATCCATTTTGCATCACAATAAACTATTTCTCTAAAATCTTGTATATCTATACAAATCTTCTTTTCCCTAATTAAGTTTTTATTTCTTTTAATAGTGTTATTTATACACTTTCTTAAATCTGTTTCTTTTATTATGTAATCTATTTCTATTTCATTAGATTTTGAATAATAAAGAGCTTGTTCTATAAAACCTTCTACTTTTTCTATTTCTTCTAAAATACTTAATGTATGTTCATTTTTATTATTTTCTATAACTAACTTACTAGCTGCTATTGGAGTTTTTATTTCATGAACCCACAAATCAAGGTATTCTCTGTATTCTTCTTGATTAAATTTATATTTATTGACTTCTTCATTCATAGATTTATCTGTAATGCTAAGTACATCATATAAAATTTTTCCTTCGCAAAAAGATGGTCTTTTTATAACTACTGGTAGTAAATACTTTTTGTCTAGTTCATTTAAGGAATTTATTACTTGATCGTAGTAACTTTTCTTTTTAAAATATCCATAAAAAATTTCTATACTACTTAAAACTATCCAAAGCATTGTTGTAAAAATTATTGTTACTCTTTCAACTTGAGATGCTTTTAGTATAAAAATTACAAAAGCAAGAAATATAAAATTTAATAATATACCTAAGCTTCTATCTTTTAAATAATATTTTATATTCATAGTTACGGCATTATATAGCCTCTCCCCCTTTTAGTTTCTATATATCCACTACATCCAATTTCACTTAATTTCTTTCTAAGCCTATTTATATTAACAGTTAGAGTATTATCATCTATAAATAAATCTAAGTCCCATAAATAATCCATTAAATCTCCTCTTGATACTATCTTCCCCTTATTTTTCATTAAACAATTTAGTATTCTAAATTCATTTTTAGTTAAGTCTACTTCTTGATTTTCAAATATAGCAATATCTTTAGATAAATCCAATGCCAACTCTTTATATAAAAGTATGTTTGTATTAGATTCTTTATATGTTCTTTTTAAAATTGAATTTATTCGTGCTAATAAAATTTGAGTATTATACGGCTTTGTTATAAAATCATCTGCTCCTAAATTCATACTCATAAGCTCATCCATTTCTGTATCTTTACTCGTTACTACAATTATAGGTATATCAGATTTTTTTCTTATTTCTCTACAAATATAATACCCATCATATATAGGTAAATTTATATCTAATAAAATTAGATGTCCATTCAACTTTAAAATATCTTCTATAATATTTTCAAATTTTGTTAAGCATACAACGTCATATTTATATTTTAATAAGAAATTTTTTAGCTCCATTCTAATTTTTTCTTCATCTTCTACTATAATAATTTTCTTCATAATATTTTTTACCTCCATTTTAAAGATAATTATATCATTTTGGTTGATTCTTTCAATTTATTAATTTTAAATATTATATGAACAGTTTAATAAGTTTTAGCTAAAATACATATTTTATAGCAAAATATAAGTTTCTAATATTTTAAATATATTTTTAGGTATTGAGTATTCATTTTTATTAATCATTATTAATATTGTTAATTTTATTAAATTACTTTCTTTTTCTAGTTTAATTGTGCAGTACTTTTTATTTCATTTTGTTTTATAGGTTTATAATAGTAAGCATGCTTGAAAATCTCTAATAAAGTATTTACGAAATTTTTAAAATAAAAAAGTTGAAACAAGTATCGTAAATAAATACTTGTCCCAACTTTTATATTGTTAATTAACATTCCCTTTTTGATATGGTATTTTAAATATTATGAGATGTTTTTATTAATATGCTGCTTTAAATATATTTATTATATCTTGTTTGTTACCTTTTCTAGGATTACTAAATGCATTTCCATCTTTAAGGGCCATTTCAGCCATATATTCAAAATCTTCTTCTTTTATTCCCATTTCTTTTAGTGAAGTTGGTATACCTATATCTTTAGATAATCTAAACATTGCATCTATCGCTTTTTCAGCTGCTTCATGAACTGATAAACCATCTATGTTTTCTCCCATAAATTCAGCTATATCAGCAAATTTTTGTGGGTTAGATATTATATTATACTTACAAACATGAGGTAATAACATTGCATTAGCAACACCATGTGGCATATCATATAATCCACCTAATTGGTGAGCCATAGCATGAACATAACCTAAGTTAGCATTATTAAATGCCATACCAGCTAATAATGATGCATAAGCCATATTTGTTCTAGCTTCTAAATTCTCACCCATAGCAACTGCTTGTCTTAAGTTATTAGATATTAATTTTATCGATTGTATGGCAGAAGCATCTGTTACAGGGTTAGCATCTTTAGAAACATATGCTTCTACTGCATGAGTTAAAGCGTCCATTCCTGTAGCTGCAGTAAGTCCTGCTGGTTTTCCAACCATTAATTCTGGATCATTGAAAGATACTAATGGTAAGTTTCTCCAACTTACTATAACATATTTTACTTTTGTCTTTGTATTAGTTATAACACAGTGTCTAGTAACTTCACTTCCAGTTCCTGCTGTTGTGTTTACTGCTAATATTGGTGGTAGTGCATTAGTTAAAGTTTCTATACCTGCATATTCATATAAATCACCTTCATGAGTTGCAGCTATACCTATACCTTTACCACAGTCATGAGAAGAACCTCCACCTACTGTAATTATCATATCACAGTTTTTATCTTTGAAAACTTTTAAACCATCAGCTACATTTGTATCTTTTGGATTTGGTTCAGTTCCATCGTATATAACAACTTCAAGACCTGCTTCTGTTAAATATTTTATAGTTTGTTCAACTGCTCCATTTTCTTGGTTTCTTAAGAATTTATCTGTAACTATTAAAACCTTTTTCCCGCCTAACATTTTAGCCCTTTCGCCAATAACTTTTAAACATCCTGGTCCCATAAAGTTGACACTTGGTACTAAATAATCATACATTCTGCCCATTTTATATTCCTCCAATTTGTATACATTATTTTTTATTTATAAAAAGCATAAAATATTTTGGGATTAAATTTTGTATCCTACCCCAATTTAATGTTTTCGTTTTCCTTGTTATAATTTTAACTTTTTTTCTTATCAAATACATCTTAATATCTTGTTTTTCTATGTAAAATTTTAGTCTATTTTTATTTAAAAAATGTAATTTTTTGTTCTTTGCTATTTTTCCCATAAAAAAAGTCCTATTTTTCAATAAGACTAGTTATATATATCTAAATTCTTTTGGCGTTATTCCCTCTAACTTTTTAAATACCCTTATAAGGTAGCCACAATTTTCAAATCTTAAATATAAAGAAATACTATTTATTGATTTGTCTATATCCATTGACAGTGGTTTTGCCCCTGCTATCTTTTTCATATTTAAATATTCGATAAGATTAATTCCCATTTTCCTCAAATAAAATTTGACTTGTCATCATAGCTCCTAAATAAAAATAAATCCCATATATATCGATTAAAATTCAATATATATGGGACTTACCTTTTATGCCTTAAAATTGATTTAAGCTTTTTGACAATACATACTTATATAAGTTTCTTTTATTCTATTTAGAGCTTCATTTAATGTTTCTTTAGGACATCCTATATTAAGGCGAATAAATCCTTCTCCATCTTTTATAAAATAACTTCCAACTACCATAGTTAAATTTGCACTTCTAAAGAATTCTTTAGACTCTTCTTCATCCTTAAATACTTCTCTTACGTCTATCCATGCTAAGAAAGAAGAGTCAGACTTCATAACTTTTGCTTTTGGCATATATTTCTCAAAGAAGTCATAAACTATTTCGAAATTACTTTCTACATAATCTCTCATCTCATCTAACCATTCTTCACTTTCTTTGTATGCTGCAACAATGGCTGGAATAGCAAATACATTTGGAGAAGTTATTGAGTTACTTTTTAGTCTTTCCAATAAAGTTTCTCTAACCTTAGCATCTCTTATTACTACATAAGATGTTTTTAGCCCACCTAAGTTAAATCCTTTGTTAGGAGATACACATATTATACTATTTTTATAAATTTCTGGATGAGCATTCCATAAAGATATAAATGTATGACCTTTAAATACTACGTCTCTATGAATTTCATCACTTACTAAAAGTACATTATACTTCAAGCATAATTCTGACACTTGATATAGTTCTTCTTTTGTCCATATACGGCCTGATGGATTCTGTGGACTGCAGAATATAAATACCTTTATATTACCAGACTTCATTTGATTTTCCATATCCTCAAAGTCAAGGTAATATCTATTATTTTCTAGCTTTAATGGACTACAATATAACTTTCTACTATTATTAACTACAGCTTCTGCGAAAGGATCATAAGCAGGTGTATTTATTAATACTCCTTCTCCTTCTTTAGTATACGCTTGAACTATATAATGAAGAGTTGAAACTGTTCCGAAAGTTAATTTTATCCACTCTTTTTCTATATGAACATCAAATCTCCTTTTGTTCCAATTTATCACGGCTTCATAGAAGTCATCTCCTATAAAGGTATAACTATAATCTCCCACAGATGCTCTTTTTGTAATAGCTTCTTTTATAGCTGGAGCACACTCAAAATCAATATCAGCTAAATCCATAGGAATTGCATATTCACCTAATCCGAATTTTTCTTGAATTACATTATTGCTCCATTTTCTACAATTACCTTCTTTACGATTTAATACTTTGTCAAAATTATATTTCATAGCTTTACTCTCCTAATATTATAAAGTCCTTAGATGTCTTATTAAGTGAAATACCTTTACCATCGATTATGACAATATCATCTTCTATTCTAACTCCCCCTACATCTGGAATATAAATACCTGGCTCGCAGGACATTACCATACCTTCTGTTAGAATATCATCACTTCTTGGGTTTAGTGTTGGCACTTCCCCATCACCAAGACCTATTCCATGACCTAATCCGTGGTTAAAATAATCACCAAATCCATGATTCTCTATAATTTGTCTAGCAATTTTATCAACATCACTAGCTTTCATACCTTGTTTAATTGACCCTATTGCCGATAGTTGTGCTTTTAAAACTACATCATATATTTCTTGAATAATTTTAGGTGGCTTACCTATAGATATTGTACGAGTCATATCAGATTGATATCCTTGGTAAACAACACCAAAATCTATTGTTATAGCTTCATTTTTTTTTAATTTTTTAGTTGTAGGTCTTCCGTGTGGCATTGCTCCCCTTTCACCAGATACTACTATTGGTTCAAATGACATGCCACTTGCACCCTTTTTAAGTGCATGATATTGAAGTAGGGCTGAAACTTCTAGTTCAGTCATACCTTCTTTTATTTCAGATATGACCTCACTAAATACTTCATCTGTAATCTCACAAGCTTTTTTAATAAGCTCAATTTCCTCTTTAGATTTTACAGCTCTTACTTTACCTAATTCGTTAGTTATTAAGTTAATATTAAAACCTGCCTTATCTAATAAAATATACTCTTGTATACTCATAGTTTGGCTTTCTATTGCTATATTTTTTATATTCATTTCTTCTAACAATTCAATTATATTTTCTATATAAGATCCCTGAGATACAACCCTTTTTATAAATCCAGATGTTTTCTTATCTGCTTCATCAGTATATCTACCATCTAGAATTTGATATTTTTGTTCTTTTGTGATAAGCACATAAACACCACTACCGGTTAATGCTCCTATATATCTTTTATTATTTTTCCCTTTAATTAAAAGAGCGTCAACGCCTCTTTCTTCAATTAAATCTATTATTTTTTTTACTCTATTATCCATAATAAAATATTAGAAATCTAATTCTAAATCTCCTAATAAATCTTCGTCTTCTTTAGAGAATATATTCTTAGCTGCATTTTTAGCTTCTTCTTGTTCCTTAGCTTCTTGTTGACGTTCCATTATCTTGAAGAATGGCCAATATAGCGCAACTGCTAGTACTAATTGTAAAGCATTAACTACTATAGAACGCCAATCTCCATTAGTTAAGAATCCTTCTAAGAATACTCCTACATATGGAGGGTCAAATACTGGTTTTGCTAGCCATCCCCAGTGCATAAGAAACATTGGTAATGTACCTATTATAGCTCCACCAAATACATGTGGTATAAACATTATTGGGTTTAATATTATTGGAGCACCAAATAATATTGGTTCATTTATTCCAAATAATGCTGGGAATAATGATACACGTCCTATCTTCTTATAAGTTTGGTTTTTAGATAACATACAAGCTACTACACATCCTATACTAATACCACAACCTGTAAATCCGAAGAATGCACTTGAAACCCCTCCTGTAAAGAAGTGAGGTATTGCTTCTCCTGCTTGCATTGCTGCTATATTTTCAGCTATAAATGTAACCATTATAGGTCCTGTTAAAGGCTTAAATACTGATGAGTGTATACCAAAGAAGAATATAGTACATATAGCAAAGTTAAGTGCAAGAACTGCCCATGGATTATCCATACTTCCTACTAACGGAGATAGGAATTGAGTAAGTATTTGTGGAGGTAATTCTCCAAATACAGCTAATGAAATAAAACGAGCTGCTATGAAAGTACCACAAACTATAATAGTAGTTGGTATTAATTCAAAAGATTTAGATACAAAATCTGGTACTCCTTCTGGCATTCTTATTGTAATATTCTTTTTCTTACAGAAGTTATATAACTCTACAGATCCAAGACCTGCTATCATACCTGTAAATAGACCTTTAGCACCTAGATTTCCTAATTCTAATGCACCATCTGGTGTAAAAGTTGCTACTAAGAATAAAAATGAGAAAGTTGCAAGTGTAACACAACCTGGTATATATAATTTATAATAATTACCTAAGTTAAAGGCAATACACATACAGGCATATAATCCTATTAATCCTATAGAAAGACTTACTGGTAAATCTAATACTGCTGCATTTTTTAATATAAATTGACTTATTGGATTACTTTTTCCAAGCATATTTGGAAGTGCTGGAAGTATTGCAAATATACTCCCCAGTATTGTGAATGGCGTCATAGCAACCATACCAGCTTTTATAGCCCCAAGGTGACGTTGATTGTCAACCTTGTGAGCTAAAGGCATAAATACTCGATTCATAAACGCTTCAAACTTAGCAAACATATTTAATCCCCTTTTCCCTATACTATTTTTATTATCCTTGAGCTAATTGATGTTTTTTATAAGTTACTAAAGCTAACTTCATAACTGTAGCTCCATCCATTTTTCCATAAACATCTTTATCTATTACTGCATAAGGTTTATTTTTTGGATCTAATATTCCTTTTAAGAAGTCTAACTTATGAGATATTTGAGGTCCTATAAGTACTATATCCCACTCATCAACTTGACTTTCTATTGAATCTGCTGGTATCGCGGTAAATTCGAAATCGTTTTCATCAAGTTTAGCACTTTCTTTTACTACCTTCTTCATATTTTGCATTAACATATTTGTAGAGAATCCACCTGCACAGCATAATAATATTTTCATAACAATTCCTCCTAAAGTTTATATTTTTTATTTTCCTTTAGAAAGCTTGCCTTTCTAAAGGAGTATTTGTATAATTAATTTGTTTATCTACTACTTATCAAAAACTTCTATTAAAGCTTCTATTAAATCTTTTGCTAATTGAGAAGTCATATAGTGGTCTTGAGCATGAACCATTAAAAGACTCATTGCTGGACTTTCAACATCTTCATTTAAATCTTGAGTTATTAATTCTGTTTGTATTCTGTGAGCCTCAATATCTATTTTACGAGCTTCATTTATTAATGCTCTTGCTCCCTCAAAATCCTTTTCCTTAACCTTTTTTAAAGCTTCGAAAGCTTTTGCTTTACTGTCACCTGCCGTTGATATAAGCTCCATTATTTGCATTTCTGTTGACATTTTTTTATTCTCCTTTTAAATAAAATTCTTTATATTTTTATATCTTTCTTCATCAAAATTTAAAATTAACTGAGTATACAACTCTATAATAGCTTCTAAGTCTTTATTACTTACTATAGAAAATGCACAATGTCCATATCTAACTGGGACACAAGTTACTGCACAAGGTTTACCTTCATTTATAAGATGTGCCTCTCCACCATCAGTTCCACCTGATTCAAACATATCATGTTGAAGATGTATATTGTTTTTATCAGCAGTTTCTATTATGTAATTTATCATTTTTCTATTTGGAACTAAGGTTCTATCTCTATGCATTAGCATTATGCCTTTATCTATTTGTTTTTGATTTGTATGATCTCTTAAAAATTCATTTTTAGCACATGCTACATCTATTACAAATACTACATCAGGATTTATTAACTGAGTTGCTGTTTTTGCACCTCTTATACCAACTTCTTCACTACTCGTAGCTGCAAAATGAACATTACAATTTATATCTTTTTTCTCTAGTCTTTTTAAGACCTCTCCCATTACAAAGCATCCAATTCTATCATCAAAGGCCTTACCTACTAATCTATTTTCTAAAGTAAATTCTTCAAAATCAGTAGTGTATGTTACCATGTCCCCAACTTGAATACCTAAATTGTATACTTCTTCTGCTGTATATGCTCCAACATCTGCATACACCTTCTCAACTTTACCATCATTATATGTTCCATTTATGATAGCAGGGATTTTCTTCCCTTCGCTTGTAGTGATTCTAACTTTTTGTGTGAATTGTGCAAGAGGTTTTACTCCTCCTATTGTTATTAAATGAATCATACCAAGCTTATCTATACTTCTTACCATAAACCCTACTTCATCCATATGAGCACAGATCATTACATTTGGTGCTTTTTCATTTTTTATCTTAGAAAAAATTATACTCCCTAATCCATCACATACTATTTCATCACTATAATCTTTCAACTCTTCTAATAAGACTTCTCTAATTTCTCCTTCATTAGAGGCTATCCCATCTGCTTCTGATAATTTCTTAAAAAAATCTATATTCATATCTACCCCCCTATGTAGATTTTTAATTTATACATAAACTCTTCATAAGATTGTGATCTATTTAGCATATCTACTATATCTTTATCTGCCATAATCTTAGTTAAGTATTTAGATATTTGTTTGTGAAGCTCTAGATTTCCCTTTATTAGCGAAATCATAAAAATAATTTTTGGTTTTCTATTTTCATGAATAATATCAGAGTGTACCAAAGCTACTGATATTATATTTTTATTACCTGTCATTTCAATTGGATGAGGTATTGATACCCCATTTGTATAAATGGTACTTAAATAACTTTCTCTTTCCCATACATCTTGAGGATAACTTGGAGAACAAGCACCTTCATCAACTATACACTGTGACATATTATCAAGAATATCTTTATAATCAATTTTTTCTTTTATACATCTAAAATGATTTTTATTAAACAGACTTAATATATATTTCTTAGGATTTGACAAACTCCCTATCTGGTCTGCAAATCGTACACTTTCTTTAATATTTAGATAATCTAATTCATCTAAAATTTCATTTATAAGTATAACTGGAGCATTTGTTTTGAATTGTGGATTTGTTATTGAAAAAATCAAGTCTGGCTCAAAACATACTACTTCTTCTTCATCTAACAAAGAAAAGTTTTTTATTTCAGCATTTGGAAAAATTTCTCTTAATCTTAATTTTATTAGAAATGCACTTCCCCCTCCTGATGAACATATTACTGCTATTTTATATTTTTGATTAAAACTAGCTTCTTCTCTTTTCTCAAATGGTACAGCTATATGAGTGGCTATAAAACCTATTTCCTCTTGACTTATCTTTATCTGATATTCACTTTCTATAACTTTGGAAAGTTGAATAGCTAAATTAAAAACTGTTGGATATTGCTGACTTATCTTCACCGAAAAAGGATTTTTTGTGTTATGATTCCTTTTTACACGTTCTATTAAAGACGCGATATGTAAATAAAGTAAATTAAAGAATTCTTTATCTTCTAAAAAACTAGTACTATATTTTTTATCTATACCTTTAAAAAATTCGTATATTATATCTTGAAGTTTACTTTTGTCAGCATTCATTATGGTAGCTTTTTTATCTTTAGTCCTTAGCTTTATAAGTTGCTTTAAGTAATCATTTTCCTCATAAGTAAGATAATATTTTTTGTCTTTAAAAATTTTATCTAGTAAATCATTTATTATTAAATCTTCTGTATCTAACTTTAATTCATTAATATTTTCTAATACTCTCAAATTGACCCTTATATATAAAGTAACAATTTGAGCTAATATTTCTTCAAGTTCCGTTAGGTTTGCTTCCAAATCATGCTTATTAAGTACATTTTTTATTGTGCTTCTAATATCATCTAATTTGAAATCATCTATAAATTTATCTCTATATTCCGTTATATTTCTATTTTCTTTAAAATAATTTTCTACTAATATTTTTTGAATTGATTTAACAGTACCTTCTATCTTAATTCCATAATGAGCCTTACGCTCTAACTTCAATTCTGTATCTCTTAGCTTTTTATCTACTTTTTTTAAATCATTTTTAATTTGAGATGAACTTACTAAGAATTTTTTGCTTAGCTGATCTATAGTTTTGTAACCTTCATTTACTAATAGTTCTACTATTATAGATTCTATCCGTTGTTCTGGATTTTCAATTGAATATGAGGGTAAGTTTTTTAGGTAATTCTCGAACTTTTCTTGGTCTTTAAGATTTAAAATATATCCTAGTCTAGTCTTGTATTCTAATTTAAAACCATTGCGTTCTTCTACACTTTCTATATTCTTAATTTCATTTCTAATAGTTCTAGTAGATACCCCTAGCTTATCTGCAAAATAATCTAGACTTAGATAGTCACCACTGTTTCTTAAGCATTCAAGAATAACACGCTCTCTCATATACCCACCTCCCTCAGTTATTTTTATACTTTTAAATAATGTTATGAATTGAAAACACTTTCTTTAAAAAGTCGATCTTTTCTATATTTATAGCGAAATTTATGTATCTTAATATATCATAATAAAATATATGTTTGATACAACAATAAAACCTATAGTTTGTTTTTTATTATATTTTAATTATATCTTCAATCTTTTTCCAATAAAAGCCGATATTTTTCAACAATTATATGAAAAAACTATACCATTATTTAAATAAATGACATACCTTTTTCAAAAATAAAAATATCCTAGATTTATCTAAAATAAATCTAGGATATTTTTATTTTTATGCTTTATTTATAGACCCACATACAACCATTTTTTCTTTTACAAATGATTTTACTGATTGAAGTCCAGCTTTTCCATATTTCTTTGGATCTATAACTTCAGGATCTTCACTTAAAACTTTTTTTACACCGTTACTATATGCAATTCTTAATTCAGTTGCATAGTTAACTTTAACAATACCTCTTCTTATAGTTTCTTTTATAGTTTCATCAGGTATTCCTGATCCTCCATGTAATACTAATGGTACTGAAACTAATTTTTTAATTTCTGATAATCTATCTAAATCTATTTTAGGTTCTCCTTTGTATAAACCATGTGCTGTACCTATGGCTATAGCTAATGAAGACACTCCTGTTCTTTCAACAAATTCCTTTGCTTCTTGTGGATCTGTATGAGCACTTCCTTCTCCACCATCTAGATCATCTTCTTTTCCCCCAACTTTTCCAAGTTCAGCTTCTACTGGTATAAGAGATGGATTACAAGCTTCTACCACTGCTTTTGATAATGATATATTTTCTTCAAAACTTTGATGGGAACCATCTATCATTATTGATGTATAACCTGTTCTTAAAGCCCTCATTGCAAGATCAAAACTTGAACCATGATCTAGATGCATTGCTACAGGTACTTTCGCTCTCTCTGCTGCAACTTTTGCATTTGCTAAATAATAGTCAAGACCTGCATATTTTACAGTAGATGGAGTAGTTTGTAGTATGACTGGAGAATTTAGTTCCTCTGCAGCTTCTATAACAGCCATTACCATTTCCATATTCTCTACATTAAAAGCCCCTACTGCATATTTTCCCTCTTGTGCTTTTTTAAACATTTCAGTTGTCGTTACTAATGCCATATTTATACCCCCTAATTTTAATCTAAATATTTATAAATTTTCAATTTCTTACTTCTCATATTCGTGTATTATTACACCTTTTACTACTCTATTTACTGTCCCTGTTGGCGATGGTGTATCTGGTTTATTATTACATTTTACTGATGCAAATAGTGATATAGTTTGTGCAAATAATACATATGGGAATGCAAGGTATGCATCTGGTAATTTATCGTATTCTCTTTCAAATCCAAATGTTGTACCTGAGAAATTATTTTCATTTTCTACTGATATTGCACAAGTAAGTTTAGCAATTTTATCTGCATTTATTTCTTCTAAAACATCTAAATCATATTTTCTTGTGTATACATTATTGGATACAAATACAAATATAAGTGTATTTTCATCAATGAACGACTTTGGACCATGTCTAAATCCCATAGGAGAATCATATGCTGTAGCTATTTTCCCCGCTGTAAGTTCTAATAACTTTAACTGTGCTTCTTGTGTTAATCCTCCTAGACCTCCAGATCCTAAGTATACTACTCTATTAAAATCTTTATTTATTAACTCGTGTATTTCATCTTTTCTATCTAATACATTTTTACCCATTTCTATTATTGCATCTATATAAGATTTCTCTACATCTTCTTCTAAGTTATCAAATATTAACATTGCAGTTAACATCATGCATGAGAAACTTCCTGTCATAGCAAAACCTTTATCATTTGATCTTGATGGCATTAATAATAAATAATTATTTTCATCATTTTTAGTTACTTGAGCAAGTTTTCCTTCTGGAGCACAAGTTATAGCTAAATGATAAAAATTATCTACAATTTGTCTTCCTAAATTTAGAGCTGCTAAACTTTCAGGGCTATTTCCACTTCTTGCAAATGAAACTAATAATGTTGGTACATCCTTTTTTAAGTAATCATATGGATTAGAAACTATATCTGTAGTAGGTATTGCTTCAATTATACATTTTCTTATATCATTTTTATTTTTAAGATATGGAAGTATTGAATTTCCTACATAAGCTGAAGTTCCAGCACCTGTAAATATAACTCTAAATTGTCCATGCTTATTACCTATATTTTCTATAAACTTATTTAATTGCTCTTTATTATCCTTATATATTTCATAAGCTTCTAACCATAACTCAGGTTGTTGCTTTATTTCTGTTGTTGTTATTATTGCACCTAAATCTTGTAACTTTTGTTCTTCTAATTTAAACATATTACTTTCCCCTTTCATATTTTCAAATTTAAATCTGGTAATAAGGTTATAACCAGTTATTTTTAAAAAAAATATATATCATACTTAAACTATTTTATTCTCTCCCAAGTGGTAATTACCAATAATCCAAATATAAATTAATTTGAATTTTTTGTCAATAAGAAAAAGTTTATATTACTCTCCTTATAAACTTTATGCTTTAATTATAATTAAGTTTACAATTATAAAAATATGCTAAAAATAATTATTATGAACCTATTTATCTCAGATTTTACTAACTTAATTTTGTTACTTTAACTAAGCCTTGATATTTTTTAACTTCTTCTAAAGTTACAAATCCAGTTTCTATGTTAAGAGCATTACTTATACCACAAGCATTCGAAAGTTTAAGCAAGTCTTCTACTTCATATCCTCTCAAAATACCTACACTAAATCCAGCTATTGTACTATCTCCACTACCTACAGTATTCACAGCTTCTATCTTTGGTACTTTTGCTTCATATACTCCATATTCATTTAAGTAAATCATTCCATCTTTTCCTAGAGATATACACACATTTTGTGCTCCCATTTCAAGAAGTTTTTTCCCCGCAGATATAACCTCATCTCTTGATTCTACATTGGTTCTTAATATCTGTTTTATTTCATCTGTGTTAGGTTTTATTAAATATGGTTTTGATTTTAGTGCTATTTTTAATGGTTCTCCTGATGTATCTAATATAAATTTTATATTATTTTCTCTACATATATGACCTATCTTTTCATAATAATCTAGCGGCATATTTTGACAGTAGCTACCTGAAGCTATTAGTATTTTAGTATCTTTTATTACTTCTTTTATATCATTTTCAAACTTTTCTAAATCACTATTTCCTATTATTGGACCTTTTTCTAAGAACTCTGTACTTACCTTATTATCTTCAATTATATTTAAACAATTTCTAGTCTCTTGCTTTATTTCTGTAAATTTGTTTTTTATACCTAATTTTCTAAGTTCATCTTTTATAAATGCTCCATTAAATCCCCCTATAAATCCCATAGCTAGCGGATTTTCTCCTAAAATTTTGCATACTTTCGTTACGTTTAGACCCTTTCCTCCAGCAGTTGCATTTGTACTTATTACTCTTTGAACTTCACCTATATTTATACTATTTACTCTATACATTCTATCTATAGATGGATTGAATGTTATTGTCGTAATCATAATTACTTCTCCTTTTATTAATATACAAACCCCTAATCTATAACCTTCAATGTGGTTACTACCACTTTGAATATAAATTATTTTATTATTTTTGTCAATACTATGTAGTTTTAGCATAAATTAATAATTTTCCTTGCTCAGTTATCTCTATACTTTATTCATTGACAGAAATAGTTGCTCATTTTATAATTAAAATGTGGTAATAACCACTTAGAGAGGATTAAAATTTTTATGATAAACAGAAATGATAAAAGACCAATATATGATCAATTAGTTGAAATACTAAGAAATAAAATCGAAAATGAGATGGAGCCTAATGATAGGATGCTATCAGAAAGAAAAATTTGTGATGAATACGGAGTAAGTAGGACCACAGTTAGATTGGCCATGGCTGACTTAGAACATATGGGGTATATATACAAAAGACATGGAAAAGGAACTTTCGTAGCTGCACTTAATCAAAATTCACAAAATTTAATGGATAGTTATAGCTTTACTGATCATATGAAAGCTCAAGGAAAAAATCCAAGTACAAAAGTATTATCCTTTGAGATAGTAGAAAGTACAAAATATTTTGCTGAAAAGTTAGGTATAAACCCTGGCGAAAAAATAATAAAAATAATGCGTCTAAGACTTGCAGATAATATTCCTATGATGCTTGAAAGAACATATCTTCCTATGAGAGAGTTTGCGGGATTAACACAAGAAAAAGTTATACAAAAACCTTTATATGAAATATTTAGAGAAGACTATGGAGAAATTATCAAGGTGGCTGATGAGGAATTTTCTGCAGGTATAGTATCTGATAAAGAGGCGGAGCTATTGGAAGTACCAATAGATTCAGCATGCTTAAAGTTACTTCGTACTACATATAATGATAATAATATAGTTATTGAATTTACTCTAAGCGTTGCTAGAAGTGATAAATTTGTATATAAAATAAGACATTTGAGATAAGAAACATACCAAATATAATATGATTAGGGGGATCAACTTTGAAAAATTTTATTTATGCAGATAAGTTTTTTATGAAATATGGTATAGAGGAAAAAGGATACCTTAGTATAATTGATGGTAAATTTGGCAAATTTCAAAAAGAAAAACCAGATGTTAATGACAATATCATAGATTACTCAGGTAAGTATATTGCTCCAGGTTTAGTCGATACTCACATACATGGTCTTTTAAATGCAGATGTTATGGATAACACATTTGAGGCTATTAATACAATTTCAAAAGGATTACTAAAATATGGAGTAACTTCTTTTCTACCAACAACTTTGACTGATTCTATAGAAACACTAAGTGAATCTATAGAAAATATAAGTAATAATTACAAAAAAGTTGAGGGCGCAAAAATACAAGGAATTTTCTTAGAAGGTCCATTTTTTACTGAAAAACATAAAGGTGCCCAGAATGAAAAATATTTTAAGGACCCTGAAATTAATATCCTAAAAAAATGGCAAGAGAAATCAGGAAACTTAATAAAGAAAATAGCAATTGCCCCAGAACGTGAAGGTGCAGTAGAATTTACTAAATATGCTACTAAAAACAATATATCAATAGCACTTGGGCATAGTTCATCTACATTTGAACAAGCCGAGAAAGTAGTTAATTCAGGTGCTAAAATATTTGTACACACATATAACGGTATGAGCCCATTAAATCATAGAGAACCTGGAATGGTTGGAGCAGCTATGGCATTAAAAGATACATATGCAGAGCTAATATGCGATGGACATCATGTAAGCCCTATTGCTGCTAAAATAATGATGGATATTAAATCTAGAGATAATATTGCCTTGATTACAGATTGTATGAGAGCTGGTGCTATGCCTGATGGTGAGTATATTCTTGGGAAGTTCGATGTTAATGTAAAAAATGGAGTTGCAAGATTAAGTAGCGGAAGTTTGGCTGGAAGCGTATTAACAATGAATAATGCTATTAAAAATGTAATTGATTGGAATATAGCAACTTTAGAAGAGGCAATAAAAATGGCTTCATATGTACCTGCTTTAAGTTGTAATATTAATGATGTATGTGGTTGTATAGACCAAGGTATGGATGCAGATTTTATAGTTATAGATAATAATTTAAATGTACATGAAACTTATATAAATGGTGTATGTAAATATAAATCTGATAAGTAAATTTATATAGAGAGAAATATCTAAGTATGAGAGTGTAGATAGATTTGTGTAAAAACAAGCTTATCTACACTCTTTTTATTATTTTAAATAATCTTACAAAATCAACTTAACTTCCCCCTTTTAATTTTATACTAAAAAAGATGTTAGTATTTCTACCAACACCTTAATTCATTAGCTAATTACTTTAATCGAAATGTTTTTTGCACTTGCATACTTTTCTAATAATTCTTTTGCGTATTTTAAATACTCTTCTATTTCTTGCTTTCCACTAAAAGAATAAATACACATAATTATCTCACTCACATCATTAGTTATCATTGCTCTTTCTGAATCACTTGTAGGACTACCAAAAGTAGATATCTCATCCGATAATACTGGCAGATTTTCAATATTTATAAGATCTTTACCAATACCTTTATATTTTTGTCCTTCTTTCCCTATAGTCAAACATATTGGAGGTTGTGTATTGTTTATATTATAACTCCCTACCGAAAAACCAGATTTTAAAGATATTAAATTATTAATTTCTACAATGTTATTTATTTTATAAAGTCCTTTTTTCTGTAAAATTCTTCTCATTAAAGATTCTGAAGATACTCTGTATTTACTAGGTGATTTGCCTAATTTTTTATATAATTCTCTAGCATCCTTTATTCTCGGTAAACTTGCTATATCTTCTAAAGAAATTTTTTTAATTAGATCTTCACAATATTTATCTATTTCTTTTAATATGCTTTCACTACTACTTTCCACTTTTACACTTGCTTGTATACATCCTAATGTAATATCTGGACATACTTCTTTTAGCTTTTCTGAAACTTTAATATCTATCATAGTATATCAATTCCTTTCTCAATGGTAATAAATTATTGATATTTATTGATTTATAAATTATTATACTATGCAGTAAAAATATTCTTATCTCATATACAGATACTTTTTAGCACTTATTTAGAATATTTCTTGAATTATTTTGGTCTAATATTTTCTTATCAATTCTTAACTTTTGGAGACATTCAATTGGAGATACACCCATATTATTTTTAAACCATTCAGTATAATAATTCATATTATAATCTTCAATTTGAGCTAAATTTTTTAAATCTATATCATTCATATAATGCTCATTTATATATTCTACTGATGCAAATTTCTTTTCACACATAATCATCTCATAACAATATAAAAATAAATTATTTATTGAAGATGAGCTATACTTATTATTTATTTCGCTTAAAAATAAATGTTTTACTGCCTTCCACTTATCATTAAATATAATTTCTTGTACTTCCTTTTTATATTTTTTCTTTATTAGCTAATTAGCATATTAATTATATCATTTTAAAATATAAAAACACATTAGTAGTAATATCAATATATTTTTCATGGATTTCAATAGGGTTACTTAAACAAAGCAAATTTTATTTTAAGATTCATTTAAGGTTAAATTTATACAATAAAATCACAGAGATATAGAAATATTTTTTAGGAGGTATTTTGATGGCGATTAAGTCATTTAAACGTTATGAAAAGAAGTTTATTTTAACTCAAAAACAGTATGATGCATTAATACCAAGATTACTAGAGTATATGAATCCAGATGAACATTGTAAGTCTGGTAAGAACTACTCTATCTACAATATATATTACGATACAGATAACAACGATGTTATTAGACATTCTATTGCTAAACCTTATTATAAGGAAAAGCTAAGACTTAGAAGTTATACTGTACCTAATAGTATAGATGATAGTGTCTTTTTAGAACTTAAAAAGAAAATCAACGGTATTGTTAATAAAAGAAGAGTTGTTCTTACTTTAGATGAAGCCTATAAATTTGTAAACCAAGGTATAGCACCTACTTCTAATGATTATATCAATAAACAAGTTATTAATGAGATACAGTATTATCTAAAAAAAAATAAAGTCTATCCAAAAGTATATATTAGCTACTCTAGAAAGGCATTTTTTGCTAACGATGATAGAGATTTTAGATTAACTTTTGATTCTCAAATTATTACTAGACGAGATGATTTAGCTTTAGAGTCTGGAAGTTTTGGACAAGATATTTTAGGCGAAAGTAAGTATTTAATGGAAGTAAAAATTTTAGGTGCTATGCCTTTATGGTTTACTAGAATACTTACTGAACTAGAAATTTACAACACTCATTTTTCAAAGTACGGGAGTGAATTTATGAATTACTGCTTAAACAATTCAAATATAGATATAAAAGGGAGAGAAAAAGTATGTTAGAAACAATAATTTCATCAACAAGTGGGGAGTCATTTACTCTGATAAATGCTTTTATTGTAATAATATCATCAATTGTTTTAGGACTTTTAATTAGCGTTATATATATGAAGACAAACAAAAACACTTATAGCTCAAGTTTTACTACTACTCTTATTATGCTACCTGTGGTTATAGCTATAATAATTTTATTAGTAGGAAACAACATAGCTAGAGCATTTAGTTTAGCTGGTGCATTTTCAATAATTCGTTTTAGAAGTGCTCCTGGAGATCCTAAAGATATAGCTTATGTATTCTTTACTTTAGCTGTTGGTCTTACTTGTGGTATGGGATATATTGGATATGCTGTAATATTCACTACTATATTATGTGCAGTTATGGCAATCCTTGAATTGACTAAGTTCGCAACACCTAAAAATAAAAATATGCAACTTAAAATTACTATTCCTGAAGATTTAAACTATGAAGATGCTTTTGAAGATATATTAAACAAATACACTGACTCATTTTATATAGAAAGAATCAGGACTAGAGATTTCGGTGCATTGTTTGAATTAAATTACAAAGTTCAATTAAAGCCTAATGTAAATCAAAAGAAATTCATTGATGAATTAAGATGTAGAAATGGAAATTTAAATATAGTCTTAACGTTAGCTGGATTTGAAAATAATACTTACAGTTAATATTAACCCCTTAAAGTAATTTTAAGGGGATTTATTTTATAATTTTAAATTTAGATAATAAATGTGTAATTATTTGGTAATATATTATTAGACAATATATAAAGAGGTATATTTTTATGAAATTATTATTAGTAGAAGATGAAAAACAACTTTCCGAAGCTTTAACTCAGATTTTAATAAAAAATAATTACTCTGTTGATGCCGTATTTGATGGTGAAGATGGACTTGATTATGGTTTAACAGATGTTTATGATGTTATTATTTTAGATATAATGTTGCCTAAAATGAATGGTCTAGATGTATTAAAAGACTTAAGAAAAGAAGGAATTTCAACTCCTATTATACTCCTTACTGCTAAAGGTAGTGTTGAAGATAGAATTTTAGGACTTGATTATGGTGCTGATGACTATTTACCTAAGCCTTTTTCTCCTGAAGAACTATTGGCTAGACTAAGAGCTATAACTAGAAGAAAAGGTCCTATGGTAAATAATAATATATTGGAATTTGGAGATATTAAATTAAATATTTCTACCTATAATATGGAAGTCAATGGTACTTCTCTTACTCTAACTTCTAAGGAGTTTGATATACTAAAATATTTTATGGAAAGACCTACATCTATAGTAACTAAGGATGATTTAATCACTAAACTATGGGGCTTTGATTCTGATGTAGAGCACAATAATATTGAAGTGTATATTTCCTTCCTTAGAAAAAAATTAGCCTATGTAAAGTCAAATGTTCAAATTACTACCTTAAGAAGAGTTGGGTACAAACTGGAGGAGCAAAATGTTTGATAAGCTAAAGAAAAAATTTATACTTATTAATATGACATTGCTTACTACAGTTTTTGTAGCTATTTTTGGAACTATTTTTGCCATAACTTATACTAATATAGTTAATGAAATGAATGGTGAAATGGAAGTTTTATTAAGGGGTGGTCATAAACCTAAACCTTATTATGACTATATAATTGCAGAGTATGATAAGGACAAAAATATATTAAATACTTTTACTCGTTTTAATACTAAAATTGACAACAATAATCTAAAGGAATCTGTAGTACAAATACTAAACAATAAAAGTAGATCTGGCAAAATAGAAATAGGTGATACTAAATATTCTTATACAAAAGAAGATACTCCTATGGGCAGTAAAATTGTTTTACTAAATAGAACTTATCTGCAAAATACAGTAACTCAGCTTTTAAAGAGTTTCTTATTAGTTGGCTGTATAAGTTTAATAGCTTTATTATTTATTAGTTTTTATTTAACTAACAAGGCTCTAAAACCTATAAAAGAAACTTTTGAAAAGCAAAAACAGTTTATTGCTGATGCTTCTCATGAGTTAAAAACCCCTCTTACCATTATAAAGACCAATACTTCATTAGTACTAAGTAATCCAAATGATGCTGTAAAAAATCAGTCTAAATGGATTAACTACATTAACTCTCAATGTGACAGAATGTCTGAGTTAGTTAATGAGATGTTATCTCTTGCTAAGCTAGATGTTGAAGAAAATAAAATTGAACTCCAATCTATTAATATTAGTAAGATAGTCCAAAGTATGATGCTTGGATTTGATGCTATTATCTATGAAAATGGTATTGAATTAGAAGAAAATATCTCAAATGATATCTTTATTAATGGAGATACTGAGGGTATCAAAAAATTATTTAATATATTAATGGACAATGCTATAAAGCATAGTAATAAGAGTGGTAAAATTACTGTTGATTTATTTAAAGATAAAAATAAAGTTAAGCTAATAGTTAAAAATACTGGTGAAGGTATTGAACCTGAGTATCTAGAGAAAATTTTTGAAAGATTCTACAGAATTGATACTTCCAGGGTAAGAGAAACTGGAGGTTATGGATTAGGATTATCTATTGCTAAGTCTATAGTAGCTCAACATAAAGGTAAGATATATGCTAAAAGTAACGTAGGAAAAGATACTACTTTTATAGTAGAGCTTCCTCTTCAATAAAATAACAAACACTTAAAAAAGAGGAGCTACTGCTCCTCTTTTTTAGTATTTGTTATTGTGTTTGAATATTGTTTTCCATGCTATTTTGTGTTGGTGGTTGTTGCATACTACCATTTCTATCTGGTCTAATGCCACCTTTTCCACCTCCCATAGAACCTCCTGCTGAACCTAGGTTAGTTACACTTTCTGATACTGTAAAGCTCGTAGATTTTGTTCCTCCTGAGTATTTACCACCAGTGTATAATCCATCTTTAGCTTCTCCAGTTGAAGTTCCTCCATAAGATACTGTATATGTTGAACCTGTTTTTAATTCAGGTGATGATACTATTACTGACTGATATTGTTTTGATGGTGCAAAGGTAATTACTTCATTTCCTTTTTCATCTTCTATATGAATTATTGTGTTAGCTTGTTGTGATGATAAAGCTACGTTTACTGAGTTTTGAGAGGAAGTGGCGCTAGGTGATTGTGCCATACCTGCACTACCTGCTGCTATTAATATTCCTCCACTTATATCACAACTTCCATCATAATCTAAAGAACCATTTCCGTTATTTTCAGGACCGTTTACTATTGTTGTACCACCTGTTATTGTTATTGTGCCATTTGCATCTATACCATCTCCTCTAGCGTCTACTACTGTATACCCGCCATTTATAACTATTTCACATTTGCTAGATGAATTAAAATTATTTTCTCCTGGTCTACCACTAGTTGAAGAAGCATCATTGCCTCCACCAGCATTTATTCCATCATCACTTGATACTACATTTACATTCCCATCGTTAATTGCTATAGACTGACTCTCTATCCCTTCATATGATTTTGTAATATCTATATCTCCATCGTTTATTTCTATTTTAGAATCTGCATGTACACCATCATCTCCAGAAGATGCTTTGATATTACCTCCATTGATCATTATGGTGTCATTTGAGTGAATAGAGTCATCAGATGAATCTATATTTATGTCACCTCCAGATATTGTAATGTTAGAAGTTGCTTTTATCCCTTTTGCACTAGTAGAATCCGTTTCTTCTGTAGTAGTTGTATTATTCTTCTCTGGTGGTTGCACTCCTGGTGATTGCATTTCTGCTGGCTGCTTACCTCCCCAGTTACCCCAGTTTTCATTTTTACTACTACTATTTTTACTTCCTTCACCTGAGACTATATTTATTTCTCCATTAGATATTACTGCATTAGTTTCAGCTTGTATTCCATCTTGTCCTGACGTGACGTTTAAAGTCCCACCTTGAATATGTATATATCCTTTTTCTACATCTTCAGTATTACTAGATTTCATACCATCTTCCTTTGCATCTATAGTTATTTTACCATCTAAAATTGTAATAGAGTCTTTACCTCTTAGTCCATCTGATACTGCATTTACTGTTATTTGTCCGCCTTCTATTTTTAAGTCATCTTTACTAGTGATACCATTGTTGTAGTTTGCATTTACTACTAATGAACCTGTTCCTATTATAGTAAGGTCATCTTTACTAAAAATTGCCGCATTTGGTTCATCTGTTGTAGCATCTTCAAATACATAATTTTCTCCATCTGTTATAGTATTTTTAGTTCCCTCACTTAGCCCTATTACTACTTTTTTAGCACTTTTTACATATATAGGTGCACTATTTGAGCTTGTTATATTTGCATTGTTTAATTGTATTTGAACTTTATCTTCTTCACTTGAACTTACTACTATCTGCCCGTCCTTTAATTCTCCGCTTATGCTATAAGTACCTGCTGAAGTTATTGTTACTACATTGTTTTCTACCTTAGCACCTTCTCCGTTTATGCTTATGCTATCTCCAAGTTCTATATATGTATCTACTTCTTTTAATTCTTCGCTTTTTGTTGAATCTATTGTTTGATCGGTTACTGTAGTTTTGTTTGTATTTGTAGATGTTGTTGTATTAGTTTTTACTGAGCATCCTGTTACACTTACTGTTAAGGAAAGTGCACATAACGTTGTTAATAGTTTTTTGTTCATAATTTACCCTCCGAAAATTATATCTATTTAATTTGAATTTTTATTTGTATTCTTTTTCTTAGGATATAATAGCAACTCTACCTTAAACTAAACTTAAAAATAATCAAGTATGATATATACATCTACAAATCTATTTTAGTTTCTAAGTATATTATTAATTTATCTTATCTCTCAAAAATATGTTTTATAACTTCTATTGGCTCATGAAGTAATAGCCTTGGACCTGAAAACCTCATGACTTCTTTAATCTTAGCTCTCATATCCTTTTTATAGCAATGTATAGGACATTTACTACAAAACTTCTTTTCTTCTCCAAATTTACAAAAATCCAACCTTTTATTAGCATATTCTAAAAGTTCACTACATTCATTACATAAGCTTCCGTTTTTATGCCTATGCTTTTTATTGCAATATATATTTATCATAAGATTAATAATATTTTTCTCTTTTTCTATTCTAGTCATACTCTTTCTCCCTAATTATCTCTAATATAAAAGGGCTAAAATAGCCCTTTTATATTAGTTGAATTTAAGTGTATTATTTTTTACATAAACCTTCTTGTCACATATTGATGTACTAGATTTTCTATGTGATACCATTATTATTGTTTTATCATCTGATTCTTCTTTTATACTTTTTAATATTTGTGCCTCATTAAGTGTATCTAAATTACTTGTAGGCTCATCAAGTATTAAAACTTGTGGATTATGTAAAAATGCCCTTGCTATACCTAATCTTTGCTTTTCACCTGATGAAAGATTAGAACCTATTTCTCCAACATTAGTTTCATATCCATTAGGTAAAGTTTCTATAAACTCATGTACTGAGGCTTTTTTACAAGCACTTATTACCTCTTCAATAGTTGCATCTTTTTTACCTATTTTTAAGTTATTTATAATAGTATCATTGAATAAGAATGTTTCTTGACTTACTAATGATTGAGTTTTTCTTAATGCTTTAGTTGGAATAGTTTTTATATTCTTATTGTCTATTTCAATACTTCCATTCTCTACATCCCAGAATCTCATCATAAGCTTTAAAAGTGTACTCTTTCCGCAACCACTTTCTCCTATTATTGCAACCTTATCCCCTTTTTTAATGTTAAGATTGACATCTTTAAGTAATACTTCATCTCTATCTGCATACTTAAATTCTAAATCATTTATATTAGTATTATTCATTTCTAAATCACAATTTCCAGATACTTCTTCAACAGCAGGCACTTCATCTAATATATCGAATAATCTTTGTGCACAAGCAAATGTATGCATTAAGTTATTTGATAGGTTACTTAACGCTACAGTTGGTCCAAAAGAACTAGAAAGTAAAACTAAAGCAACTATTACTTGACCTAAGTTTATAATATCAGCTTTAAATAATTCAACACCTACGTAAAGAGTTATAAGTATTGCTATCATTATAGTTATATCAGTTAAAGCTCTTATTAAACCTTCATGACTTTTTATAACTTTCATTTTTTCATTTAATTTATCACTATTTTTATTTATTGAGTTTAGTCTATTATCGCCTTGACCAAATAATAATATTTCTTTTATACCTCTTAATGAATCAAGTAAAAAACTATTAGCTTGCCCAAATTCATTTCTATAATCAAGTCCTGCTTCACTTCCTAATTTAGAAGATAAAACTGGTATTATGTATCCTACTATTACATAAAAAACTAATCCTATAATCCCAAAGTATGGATTTATATTATATAAAAATAATGCTATTATTGATGATGTAATTATGGCTATAACTATTGGTGCTATTGTATGAGCATAAAATACTTCAAGTAATTCTATATCACTAGTTATAACTGATATTAAATTTCCTTTTTCTTTACTTTCAAGCTTAGCTGGTGCTAACTTTCTTAAAGCTTTATATACCTTGTCTCTTAGTATAGCAAGTATTTTAAATGCTATATAATGACCTGAGTATTGTTCTATATACCTTAATATACCTCTAAGTACTGCACATACTATTATTATTTTTACTGCATTTTTAAAAGTATAACCCATATCAAGACCTATAATATCTCCCATAGCAACTGCTCCAAATGTAGTTATTGCTATAGCCGCTAAAAATCCTAATATACCAAAACTTATTGTTATCATCATTACAGGTACTAGTGGCTTTAGTATTTTTATAAGTCTAAGCATTATTTTACTACCTGACAATCTTTTTCTTTCATTATTCACTTATAGCCACCTCCCTAACTATATCTTCTTTATATATATTTTCTAAGTTTTCTTGATTAGTATATAGATTCGCATATGCTGAATTATTGTTCATTAATTCCTCATGATTTCCACTTTCAGCTATATATCCTTTATCTAACACATATATCTTATCCGCATTTTTTATGTTAGCTAATCTATGTGATATAACTACTACAGTTTTCTCTTTTGCTAAAGCATATATCGTTTCAAGTATTGAGTCTTCACTTTCAACGTCAATATTTGAAGTTGCTTCATCAAATATATAAACTTCCGGATTCGTTAGTATCATTCTAGCTAAAGCTAATCTTTGCTTTTGCCCTCCTGATAAGAACGATCCATTTTCACCAACTGGAGTTTGTAATTTTTTATCAAGTCCCATTACAAAATCATAAAGATTTGCTGTCTTTAAAGCTATATATAGTTCTTCTTCAGTTGCATCTTCTTTACCCATTCTTAAATTTGCCTCTATCGTAGAGTTAAATATATACGAGCTATGACTTATAAAGCTTACTTTTTTTCTTAATTCATTAAATGGTATATCATTTAAGTTTACTTCATTTAATAGAATTTCACCTTTATCGACCTTATTTAACTTTAAAAGTAAATTAGTTATTGTACTTTTTCCACAACCACTTTCTCCGACTAAAGCAACCATTGATTTATTTTCTATGTCTATATTTACATTATGTAAGACTTTTCTTTCTTTATCATAACTAAAATCAACATTTTTTATTGATATAGAAATATCTTTTAATTTTGCTTTATTCTTATCTGATAACTCTTTTTCTTCTTCAACCTTAGCATCAAGTAAATCAAATATCTTATCAGCAGCAGCTAATCCATTCATAGCGACATGGAAAAATGACCCAAGTAGCCTCATCGGAATAAAGAACTCTGATGATAATAATATTATTACTACTGTAGATCCTATAGTAATATTGCCTTTAGAAAATTCATTAACAGCTATTAATATACCTATAGCAGAACCACCAAATGCTATTAAGTCCATTATTGTTATAGAATTTAATTGCATTGATAAAACCTTCATTGTTATATTTCTAAAAGTTTCTGCTTCTTTATTCATTTCATCATTTTTTTCTTTATCTAAATCAAATATCTTTAAAGTAGTAAGACCTTGAAGATTTTCTAGGAATGAATCTCCTAAATTAGTATATATCCCCCAATATTTACTTAAAAGTTTTTTAGCAAATTTCATAACTGACGCTATTGATATTGGTATCAATGGAACACATATTAAAAGTACTATACCTGCCTTAAAGCTTATAGGTGCTATAACAGCAAATAATGTAAGCGGTGCTAATAAACTATAAAATAATTGAGGTAAGTATCTACCAAAATAAATTTCAAGTGCCTCAACTCCATCTACTGCTATTTGAACAGTTGATGATGTTGATATTGTGTCATTATAATTTACACCTAATTTTAATAATTTCTTATAAATACTTTCTCTTATTGATGCTCTTACCTTTGCTGAAGAATTATAAGAAAATATTCCTGACATATAATTGCATATAAATCTTATCAATATTAACGAACCTAAATAAGCCACATAAGCTACCATATTAAAATTCAAATCATTATTATATAATTTGTCTATTATATTTCCAACAAATAAAACTATTCCTATATTACAAATTATTGATATCCAGTTCATTAAAACTGTAAAATATACATATTTTTGAGATTCTTTGCTAAGCGAAAGTAATCTTTTATTTACCATAATATTCCCTCCTGCATATTAGTTGATTATATGATATGCAAGCGCAACTGCAAATCCTATAACCGACATTAAATGTAACCATTTATATTTTTTTCTGACCTTATTAGTCCCAGATAATATTATTAATAAACTAGCTATACCTACTGGCAGTATTGTAACTTCCTTATCCTTAATATAATCTGTTATTGAATATACAATCATTGCTAGTGATCCTAAACTTCCAGTTAAAATATGTAACTTTAAAATTAGTTTATTATTTATAAATTTTAAATACTTAAAAAAATATGTTATTATAGCTAACAAAAATAACATTGATCCTAATCTATGTAACATTCATGTTTTCCTTTCTACTTTTACCTTTATTGAGAATTTACTTTTAAATCATCTTGTTTTATTGTTTTTATTTTAAACATAAAGTAATAATATTTAAAACATGCTAAAGCTATTAAAAATAACCTAATATGTAAACTATCTAATATTATAATTGGAAATGCTAACATTATATCTGCGAATAATAATATACCTATCTTTTGTTTCATAGTCATAGCTCTTTCATTTACAAAGCTTTCTAAATGTTTTTTGTAAATTTTTGTTGACTTAAGCCATCTATCAAACTTTTCAGAGCCCCTAACAAAACAATATGACGCTAATAATAAAAATGGAGTAGTCGGAAGTATTGGAAGTGCAACGCCTATCGCGCCTAACACAAATGATATTAATCCTACTGTTACATATATAAACTTTTTAATTTTACTCACTAGCTTTTCCCCCTAATTTAATTTACTATAACAATTCTATCATTATTAATAATCAATATCAATAACATTTTAAAATCAAATAAAAATAATTATTATGTACTTTTTGAAAACTTATATAAAAATTCATAATAAAAAATACCTATATCCAAAAGGATATAGGTATTCGTGTACTTCAATTATTAAAATTAAAGATTTACTGCTCTTGTACTTGATAAGTTATATCTACAGGTGTCTCTTCTTTTGACAACTTCTTTGATAAAATCATAAAGTAAATTACACATAATATAATTTGTACAAATGTAGACATTGGTGTTGCAAGACCTACTTTAAATAACGATACTGGTAATATTTTACTCATAATATATGATACTGGTATTCTTACCCCAAAAGCACCTATTATTCCTTGTATCATTACAAAAGTTGTTTTTCCACATCCATTAAAATACCCTACCATACAGAACATAATTGCAGTTAAAAGACAGTCTATTCCGTATGCTTTCATGTATTCCCAAGCTGCTAAGACTACATCTTTATCTTTAGAGAACATTCCTGCAAGTAAATTTCCATGGAAGAAGGTAATATAAAACATTACAACTCCACAACATAAAGAAGCCGAAATTGCATAAACAAGAACTTTTCTTGATCTATGGTATTTTTTAGCTCCATAGTTTTGTGCAACAAACGCAGATACTGCTTGAGAAAAAGATGATGGTATAAGCATTATAAATCCAACAAGTTTTTCTGCGACACCAATTCCTGCTGATGGAATTACTCCCATTGAATTGCCTATAATCATAATTACAAGGAAAGATAAATGTACAAGTCCATCTTGTAAAGCTATTGGAGTACCGTATTTAATTATCTTTGATGTTAAACCTTTATGAAACTTTATACTTTTTCTAGAAAATTCAAAAGGAAGTCCACGCTTTTTAATAATTATTACAGAAAGTATAACACTAATTGCCTGAGCCATTATAGTAGCAAGTGCTGCACCTGTAGCAGCCATTTTAAATATTCCAACAAATATTAAATCTCCTATAATATTTGTAACACATGCAATCCCTACTGTAATAAGTGGAGTTTTTGAATCTCCTAATCCTCTAAATACGCCTCCTATAATATTATAAGCTACTATAAAAATAGATCCTGAAGCACAAACTTTTATATACATTACAGTGCTATCGAAAGCTTCTTTTGGAATATGCATAAAAGTTGAAATAGGTGAAGCAAATCTAACAATTAAAACAGTAATAACTATAGCTATAATAGCAAATATTGAAATACCACTTCCTACAACATTTCCAGCTTCTTTTGAATTCCCTTCTCCAAGTTTTTGTCCTATTAATATGGTAAGCCCCATAGTTAACCCTGTAATTATTACAGTTATAGTCATCATTACTTGACTACCTGTTGAAACGGCAGACACATCTGCTGCATTACCAAATTGCCCTACTATAAGTAAATCAACTGCACCGTACATGGTTTGCAAAAATAATGCAAGTAGTATAGGTATTGCAAATTTTAATAAAGGGGAGAATATCTTCCCTTCTGTAAAGTTAGATACTTTTGACATATATCATCCTCCTATTTTTATTTATGTTTTGTGCAAAACAATATTTATATAAATATAACCGTTATTGAAATTTCAAACGGTTATTCTAAACTATTTCTTATTTTTTCAAGTACACTTTGAAATACTTTTATTTCTTCTGGAGTTATATTTTCTGATAATTTATCCTCTATTGAATCAATTGCAGTTGAAATTTTTTCATAAAGCTTTATAGATTTTTGAGTTAAAATTATTTTCTTTAATCGTGCATCCTCTGTAACAGGTACTCTTTCTATTAACTCACTCTTTTCCATATTATTTAGCATCAAGCTAATAGATGAGCGCTTTAAATCAAAGGCTTTTTCTAAATCCTTTTGGAATATTTCTTTATCCTTACCTTCATTAGAAATAAAATCTATTACATAAGCTTGTGATACAGTTAAATTATCATCAATTGCACTAATTACAGAAGCATCCATCTTCCTTGAAATTATATGATGAATTTTGCTAATATCAAGTCCTAGCTTAAGCTTATTTTTATTCATAATGGAAACACCTCCATATTAAATTTTGTTTTGTACTAAACTATATTAACTATTATAGCTACTTATGTCAATAAAAATCGTTTACTTTTATTATTAATAAAATAAAAAATTACCACACATATTAATGCGGTAATTTAAATACTTTAAAGGTTATATCATTATATAATTTTTATAGAAAAATCCATATTATAATGCTTACAATATTATCTATTAGATTATTATACCTTCGAAGTGATCTACCTCATGCTGAATAATCTGTGCAGTAAATCCCGTAAATATTTGTTTGTGCTTCTTGAAATTTATATCTAGATATTCAACCTCTATAGTTTCATATCTTGTTGTTTTTCTAAAACCATCTAAAGATAAACAACTTTCTTCAGCCTCATAAGGATTTTCTTTTTTTAATATAACTGGGTTCACCATAGGAACTATAATATTACCTACAGTAAATACCAATATACGTTTTTTTACTCCTATCATATTGGCTGCCATACCCACACAATGTTCTAAATTTGCTCTTAATGTATCGATTAAATCATTAATAACATCTACATCTTCTTTTGTCGCAGGTTCTGATTTTTGTTTTAAAAATGATATATCTTTTACAATTGTTCTTATCATCTGTGTTCCAACCTTTCTAATTTCTTTACTTAATTAATATAAGTTTATATTCTATACTTTTAAATTATACTCTAATAACTTCCTAATTTATCATTTTTAATTTATTTTCACTACTAATCTATAATATCCTTTATTATCAAGTTATTTTTCATTAGTGAAAAAAGCATGTACACTAAGTACATTAACAATCTACTAAACTATAAAACTATACATACTAAGTAAATATATAAAATTTTATTAGCTATAGTGTACCTACTGTACTAAATATTTTAGACTACACTATTTTTCTATATTTTAAATACAGTACACCAAAAATGATACTGTTGATTTTGATAGGTTGCTATCTTTTGCTAGTTTGGTTATTGAATAGCCTTTTTCTTAACATTTGTAGTTTTATTATTTCTGTGTTTATTTTGTATTTCATTACTACCTCCTATTTCGTTTTGTTTTGTTCTATGAGGTAACGATATCATTTGAAGTTTGATGATTTCAAAGAACATATGTGTATAAAATATGTTGTAGAAAAAAGGCATCCTTATTTTATTAAAAATTGTCTTTGATAATTATTTCTAGGTTATTATTTTTTATATTGTTAGTTTTCTTATTTTCATTTATAAAATAATATGATTAAATAAAAAACACATTGATAAAATTATCAATGTGTTTTCGTAAATTTCAATATTTGAGGAGATTAACAGTGATCATCCTAACTCTTCTAGTGTTTCTACAATTACCTTAAAATCTTTCACCTAATAATTCACCTTGCTTATTAAATTCATCCGCTAAAGTAATTTTTTATAACTGATTTAAATTCTATTTCTATATTTCTTCCACATTTTCTTCTGTAAATCTATCTTTACACATTTCTCTTAATATTTTTAAATCTTCACTATAATCTACCTTACTTTCATCTTTATCATAAGGTAATACTTCTACTGTTGTTATCTCAAAGTTCTCTTCTTTATTTTCATTCCAATCTTTTTGCAACTTTTTACATCTATGATTATTAGAATTTAATTTAAATCTATCACCATTTATAGTTGCTTTTATATTTTTGTCACAACCTAAATAAACTGTATTTGTTTTTATAGACTTAAACATATATACACCCATTTCTGGCTTCATTTCTTTGTATTGTTGTAATAATTCTTTTCTTCTTAATCTATCCATAATTAATCTCCTATCTATTATTAGTTCTATATTAAAAATCTTTTAGAAATCGCTTTATATATATGTGTCGTCATTATACTTATTAATTTATATGATTTCACACTACTAAACAATAAACGCTCCGTAGAGTTAGACTCTTTGGAGCATTTATTGTTTAGTAAAAAATTCTAATATACTTATTTAGTTAATTTTAAAAAATATAACTATCATAGATAATATATTTTAAATTTTCTTATTATCCCTTTCTTAATTTCTTATATTCCTCTTAAAAGTATAATATGTTCCAATAAAGTAACTTACATAAATAATTACCATAATAAATATACCTGTACTCATATTTAATACAAACATACTATCTCCAATATAAGCACTAATATAGGATTCATATATTAAATAAAAATTATATATAAATACTACAAATCCTATCATGCCTATTATTACAGGAATAGTAAAATACACACTTATTTGCTTTAATACTATTTTATTAATTTCATTTTCTTCTATCCCCAGTTTTCGTAAAACATTAAATCTATCTTTATGTTCTATTGAATCTGTAAGCTGTTGAAGAGCAAGCACTGTCAAACTTATCATAAGTAAAACTGTACCTAAATATAATCCTAAGATTCTCATTCCTAGAGTAAAATTTATAATTTCACTAGTTTCTGCTGATTTAATTCTTCCGTGTATAAAATAATAAGATCTATCATATTTTTTCATTAATTCTGGATTATTTTCTTCAAACCACTTCGGTATATACTCTAATTCAAATTTAGTAGCTTCTTCATAACTTAGCTCATTATTAGATGTAATAAATAAATCTACCCCTGCACTTACAAGATCTTTACATATATCATCAGGTAATATAATAATATTTGTAGTAGGATAATTATATATACCTTCTCCTAAAGTTTCTTTATAATATGCATCTTTACTAACTTTTAAACTTTTTCCTTCTACATTTATAACTTTATTTTCTTCTATATACTTGTCAATTTCTTGCTGATCAGTAGTATTATCCCATTGAGTTGTATATTCATCATTTTTTAAACTTATTGTATCATAACCTTTCATACTTCTTAGTTTATTAAAATCACTTAAACTTATAGCTAAGGCAGGCTTTTCTCTATTATCTCTTATGTAAAAATCTTCTTTATTTATACAGTACTTTTCTAATTCTTCATACTCATTAATATCTAAACCAGAGTTTTTTAGATAGTCTATAACCTCTGAATAATTAAACTTTGGCATATCTTCTATTTTGTTTATACTGTACTCTTTCTCAGGTCTATATGAATATTCACTCCTTAACTCTATATCAAAAGGAAGTCTATAATCTAAGTACCCTAAAGACCACTGAGAGATTAATAATGTAAGTATAAAGCTTATTGAAGCACCTAAAAATGTTAATGATATAGTAGCCATAAGTATTGGAGTTGTTCTTATTTTAGATACTATTGTTCCTAATAAAAAAAGATTTGTACCTTCATAGCTAAATTTTTTGTGTTTTTCTTTTATTCTTATAAGAATATATGATATTGAGTAAAATAAAGCATAAGTTGCTATTATAAATGAAACTATTGAAATAACTTCTGCAAACATCATTTGATTTGCACTAATTAAATGATTAGTGCTATTTATTCCTTTTTTAATATTTATAATAAATTTAATTGAATATATAAATATACCATATAATATTAAAGATATTAAAAATACTATTGAATAAACTTTTTTACTTTTTTTAAACTTAAATTCACTTATTTTACTATTATTCATCATATCTATAAGCTTTAACTTATTTAAAACTCTAATATTATAAATACCTACTACTAAAAACATTCCTATAAAGAATATAAATGTTATAAAAACTGTGTCTAAGTAAAGTTTAAATGAAAATACTATTTCTTGTTTAGCACTTATATATACCATAGCTGTAACAACTTGTGAGAAAAGTGTTCCAATAAATATCCCACATGCTATGGATAATATTCCAACTATCAACATTTCTACAAAAAACATAAGTGCTATACTCTTTTGCTCTGCTCCTAATAATATATAAGTAGCAAATTCTTTTTGTCTTCTTTTAATCATATATTTACTTACATATGCAACAAGTATTGCTAATAATGCTGTAATTATATAAGTTGAGTATTTTAACATCTTTTTTAGAGATTCAAAGTTGAAAGTATCCTCAGTTATAAGTTCATAACTAGAACTTGATAAAGATGTGAAAGCATAAAACAAACTTACACACATTGTTATAGTTATAAAATATATTAAGTAATCTTTAATAGATTTTTTTGCATTATTTATGGCTAATTTAACGTACATCCCTTACATCACCGCCTAACAATGCAACTACATCTAATACTTGATTAAAAAATTGTTTTCGTGTATTATTTCCCTTTACTAATTCTGTAAATATCTTTCCGTCTTTAATAAACAAAATTCTATCACAGTAACTTGCCGTAAACGAATCATGTGTTACCATTAATATTGTTGCATTAAAATCCTTGTTTAGACTTGATATCATCTCTATTAGAATTTGAGCCGACCTAGAATCTAGAGCTCCTGTTGGTTCATCTGCAAGTATTAGCTTTGGATTTGTTATCAATGCTCTTGCACAAGCTGTCCTTTGTTTTTGACCACCTGATACTTCATAAGGATACTTATTTAGTATTTCTATTATTCCCAATTCTTTTGCTACAGATTTTACTTTATCGTCTATTTCATTTTTATTAGTTTTATTTATTGTAAGTGCTAAAGCTATATTTTCATATATTGTTAAAGTATCTAATAAATTAAAATCTTGAAATATAAATCCTAGATTTTCTCTTCTAAATCTAGCTATATTCTTTTTATTTATTTCAGTTAAGTCCTGCTTATTTAAGTAGATATGACCAGAACTTACTTCATCAATAGTTGCTATTAGGTTTAATAAAGTCGTTTTTCCTGAACCAGAAGGTCCCATAACCCCTACAAACTCACCTTCCCTCACATTAAAGCTTATATCATCAATTGCCTTAAATATATTTCCCTTATTTCCATAGTATTTTTCTATACTATCAATTTTTAATATTTCACCCATATTTATCACCTCAAGGTTATTTTATATGATTTATCCTTGTTTTGATTTGATTTAACCTTTCATTAATGTTACGTTATTGTAACGTTAAGAGGTAATTATTAAAATTTAGAAAAATTTCCTTTTGGAAAAATAATTCTAACTTTTGTACATTTGTCTTCTTTTGATTCTATTTTTATTAATAACCCCAACTTATCACATAAATTTTTACACAAATATAATCCTATCCCTGTTGATTTATAATTTAGGCGACCTTTATTACCTGTAAACCCTTTATCAAATACTCTATCTATTTCATAACTAGGTATTCCTATACCATTATCATAAATAATTAATTCAACTGCATTTTTTATTTCATTAGTATATATCTTTATGGTAGGATTGTTATCTCTCCTATACTTTATTGCATTTACTATAATTTGATTTACTATAAACTCTAACCATTTACTATCGCTATATACGCTTTTATTAATATCATCTATCTCAATATTTATATTATTAAGTATAAGCACTTGCTTATTTTTAGTGATAACTCTATTAATGCACTCATCTAAAGATATTTCTTTTACTAAATAATCCTTTTCTACATCTTCACTTCTAGCATAAAATAATGCTTGTTCTACATATGTATCTATTTCCTCTAACTGCTGAAGTACTAGTCTTGACGTAGATGTTTTATTGTTTTCTTCTATTAATTTAATAGCTGAAATAGGTGTCTTAACTTCATGTACCCACTTTTCTATATATTCTTTATAATCTTTTCTTTGTTTTTTTATTGTGTTTATTTCGTCTCTCATAGATTTACTCGCCTTTTTTAAAGCATAGTAATATGGCATTGCCTCTATATACTTAGGTTCTTTTATTATTTCACTTAGTAAATATTTTTTATCTGTGTTTTCAATGTATTTATTTATTTCATCAAAATGTTTTCTTATAGCCTTATATTCATACAAAAGATATATTAATAATACTATGATCCATGTTATTGCCACTATTTTTATAACTTTAAAAGGGTTTCCTACACTAAATAAAAATATTGATAATGTTATCAAAGATATAATGTTTAAGCTAATTATACCTATCCTTTTGTTTAAATAATCTTTTATATTCATACCATATAACCTTGTCCTCTTTTAGTTATTATATAGTCTTTTACCCCTAACTCCTCTACCTTACTTCTTATTCTCGTAATGTTAACTGTAAGAGTATTATCATTTACAAATAATGCACTATCCCATAAATACTCTAATATATCTACTCTTGAAACTATCTTACCTTTGTTTATAAGTAAGTAATGTAATATTTTAAATTCATTTTTTGTAAGCTCTACTGATTTATCATTTTTTTCTATTGTGCTTTTTAATATATTTAATGTTATTCTATTATGTTCTATATTATCTATTGTTTTTTCGTTAGGATATGCTCTTTTTAGTAATGATGCTATTCTTGCTAGAAGTATTTGTGTATTATAAGGCTTTGTTATAAAATCATCGGCTCCTAATGTTATTCCCATAAGTTCATCTATATTTGTATTTCTACTAGTTACAAATATTATAGGAACTTTTGAAAAACTTCTTATTTCTGTACAGATTTTAAAGCCATCTTCATCTGGTAAATTTATATCTAGTAGTATTAAATCTGGATTGTATTCTTTCACTTGCTTTGTAATACTATTAAAATCATTTACCTTTATTGTTTTATATCTGTTTAAATCTAATAAATTATGAATTTCATTTCTTATTAGTTCGTTATCCTCTATTATCATTATAGTAAACATACTTTTTCTCCATATATTATCATATTATATTTGCCTATGTTTAATTATATATTATATTAGACTAGCTTAACTACTTTATAAAATAAAAAACACATTGATAATATTCTCAATGTGTTTTTTTAATTTCAATGGTAGAGATGATTCTCAAAAATCATACCCACGATAAAATTATTTAAGTAATTAATTTTTCATATATTTAATATATCTCTGATAAAAACTTTATTCTAAATATAATCCATTCTTTATCCATATCAACATCAATTTCACCATTCATAGATTCAACTAAAAGCTTGGTTATTGTAAGACCTAAACCAGAACTATCACTACTTCTTGATTTATCCTTCATATAAAATCTATTAAACAGTAAGTTTAACTCATCTTTATTAATATCTTGGACATCATTTTTAAACTCAATAATAACTTCTCTACCTTTATTGTTTATTGACATACAAAAATGACTCTTACTATACTTAATAGAATTTTGAATTAAATTATTAAAAACTCTTTTAATAGCACTTTCATCTAACCTTACTAATACTGGATTTTCATCTAACTTTAAATCCACTTCAATATTTTTCTTTTCAAAATCATTATAAAATACCAGTATATGCTCTCTTAGCTCCTTATTAATATCTATAATTTCCATATTTAAATTATAATCATTATTTTCAAACCTACTTAAATCATAAAAATCCTGAATTAAATGTTGAAGAACCTTAGCTCTTTTTTCTACAATACAAAGGTAATCTTTCTTTTCTTTAGATGTAATAGTTTCATCATTTATTAACTCTAAATATCCCCTAATAGAAGTTAAAGGTGTTCTTAAATCATGAGAAACATTTTCGATTTCTTTTCTAATTTCTTCTTCTCTTTTTATGTACTTTAATTTACTTACTTGTGTATCTTCTAAATACTGATTTATTTCAGATAATAATTTCTCAAAATTCTTATCTGGATGATTTAACTTAAGTTTACGATTTGTATCTATATTTTCAGAAATATATTTAAAGTCCTTAACTGATGTTTTAATATTTCTAGAAAGCAAGAAAAAGCGTACAGAAAAATACACACTTGGTATTAATAAAATTACTAACATTCATTCCATCATCCACACGCCCCTTTTTATCTATTTTATTTCTTTTTTCTTAAACATAATTAATCCTAATGTATAAAATAATACAACTCCTATAAATCCTACTATAAAACATCTTACAAAACCATCAGTAGTATTCCATGCCATGATTATTCGATTAGTATTACTGTCAAATGTAGCATTTCCAACTATATTCCAAGGTAGCCATCTTGCTATTTTACCTAGTATATCTATTTTTCGTCCAGCCATTGATATTAATAGTGGCACAAATACTATAAAAATTGACCAAAATGTCACAGCTATACTCTCATTATCAAATATGAAGTAAAAACAATGAGCAGCAGTCATACTAACCAATAACAGTGGAAAGCATGCTACTATTGCATTTATAAAATCTTTTAAATATACTATACCGCTATCCTCTAGCATTACGTATGCAGCTATAACGTATGCACTACTAATTAATATTAAATTTATTGTACAAATTACTACTTCTACTAAAAATTTGCCTAAATATATTTCACTTCTTGAAATTCCAAAGGCAATAGAATTTTTAAGTGTAGAGTTCTTAAATTCTTGACCAAAAATTAATGAAACTAAATAAATAGATATAAGTATTAATAATCCCATATAAGTATAAAAACTACTAAGAGAATATTTTGTATTTCCATACGGAAAATTCACTTGGCTTTGTGCAAATAAACCTAAGGCTACATTTATAAATATTACAAATGCTATACTTCCAAATAAAAATATATAATTTCCTTTAGTATTTATATTTCTGTAAAATTCACTTTTTATATAATTAAGCATTGCAATATCCCCCAATCAAAGACATATAATAATTTTCAAGATTTATAGTTTTTTCTTCTATGCAATTTAATCCAATTCCATTTTTAACTATAAGCTCACTTATCTTTTGAGGGTCTCTATTTCTATCAAATAACTGTATTATATCATTAGGTAAAACCTTATAATCACTATAACCTAATTTTTCTTCTAATAGTGCAGTTAACTTATTGGCATTAGTAACTTTAATTTCTAAATAGCTTTTACATTTTTCATTAAGTTCAGTTGAAGATATTTCTTTGACTAATCTTCCCTTATTTAAAAATCCATAGCAAGTTGCAATATTTGATAGCTCTAAAAGTATATGACTTGATATAACTATAGTAATATTTTTTTCCTTATTTAATTTTAATAGTAGATTTCTAATTTCAATAATTCCTGATGGGTCTAAGCCATTAATTGGTTCATCAAGTATTAATAACTCTGGTTCTGTCATAATAGCAAGAGCTAATCCTAGTCGTTGCTTCATACCAAGAGATAATTGATTAAATTTTTTCTTTTTAGCATGACTCAAATTAACATCTTCAAGAGCTTTAATAACTTTGTCTTTTCCTGGTATACCTCTTTGAATACGATAATACTCCATATTTTTTTCAACAGTAAGATTAGGATAAAAACTTGGCGATTCAATAATAACACCTGTATGTTTTCTAACTTCATTTAATTCTTTCTCATCTGAAACTGAGAAAAGTTCAAAACTACCACTACTAGCATGTGACTGCCCAGATAATATTCTAAGTAAAGTAGTCTTACCTGCTCCATTATCACCTACTAAACCATATATATCACCTTGTTTTACATTAATATTTACATCTAACAATGCATCATAATTTCCATATTTCTTAGATAAATTATACGTTTTTATAACTTCCTTCATATATTTCTCCCTCTTTATTTAAGCAGTATTAAGTACCATTTATTAACTAACTTACAATAACTATGATATAAAAATTTTTTTAATAAATATTCAAGAAAGTTTAAAGAAAGCATAAAGATTTTTATTAATTATTATTTAATTTAAATCCTATTCCCCACACTGTTTTTATGTAATCTTCATCTTGTGATACTGATTTAATTTTTTTTCTAATATTGCTAATATGAACATTTACAGAGTTATCTTCCCCATAGTATCCATTTTTCCATACTTGTTCATACAATGATTCCCTTGAATATACCTTATCAGGATTTTTAATTAAAATGCTTAAAATATCAAACTCATGACCAGTTAAATGTATCTCTTCTCCTTTAACCTTTACTTTTCTTGTTTCTTCTTCTAAAGTAAGATTTTTAAATTTGTATATTTCATTTGATTGTGTACTTATTTCATACTTTCTATATCTTCTTAACTGTGAGTTTATTCGAGCTATTATTTCTTCTGATTCAAAAGGTTTAGTTATATAATCATCTGCTCCTATATTCAAAACATTTACTTTATCTTTTAAAGACGTTTTTGCTGAAATTACTATTATTGGTATTTCTTTTTCATCTCTAATTTTACTGATTATCTCTTCTCCGCTCATACCTGGTAACATTAAATCTAGTAGCATCAATTTAAATTCTGATATAGATAGTTGTAACAGCGCTTCACTCCCTGAAAATGCCTGCGTTACTTTATAGTTCTGTTTTTCTAGTGTTTTTGTTATTAGGTTATTTATATCTACATCATCTTCTACTACTAAAATGTTCTCTTTGTACATATATACATTCTCCCTAACTTGTATTTTATTTTATAATATCATACTTTATATTTGCATACTAAAAAAAGATATTAGCTAAGTAGCTAATATCTTTTCTTTGATTTCAATATTGTAGACGATTCGCAAAATCAAACCCACAATCAACTTATACTATTATTTCTATTTTATTACTTAAGTCACCTATACTCTCTATGAGCACAACATAACTCATTAAATTATCATTTCCCCTATTATTAGATTTAATCTAAAATGCACATTCTATAAGATTAATATTTCTATATTCTACAGCCATTGGTACAAATCTAATTCTACTACCTTCACAAGATATCCTAAATCCTTGAATACTTCTTCTATCAGCTCTATCTACTAGCATAAAGAAATTAGAAGGAGTAAAGCCTCTTCTCATTACTATTCTAACTACTGCCATTCTCCTACAATTATTTATAGTAAATTGACCACCACCAGGTGATATAAAAGGAGTAGGAGATTGCCCACCACCAGGTAATGTAAAATTTGGATCGTTACCTGTTTGTGCATAGACATTATCATCGTCATATTCATCATAATCCTCGTAATCTTCAAGAGACATAGGAGGTTCAAATAAGTTAGCAACTTCTGCGTATTCATTTTTTATATCCGCATCAGGATATGCATTTTGTAACTCTCTAAGATATACAGCCATAAACTTGTAATAATTTTCCCAATAATCTTGCCAATAATTTCTGTCCATTGTTGATTCCCCTTTTTCTGATATAAATATTGTTCTCTATATTATATGTAAATACTAGACAATGGTTCTTATTTATGTAAGATAATTTACCTTAAAAATTCCATATATACTATTTGCTTATAATATGATAATAAAAAATAAATAGATTAAAAAAATATGTATAAAAAACCTATATTTGGATATCTATATAGATTATACTGTCCATTCATTAAAGAATTACCTAAAGCATTAACTAAAATATTAATACCTTTTATATTTGATTTTGCCATTCTTATATCATAATACTTTTCCTTTTTAATGTAATACTAATGCTAAAAAAGCTGACTCCTTATCAATACAGGAATCAGCTTTTAAATACTTAAAAACTTTCTACTTTTAAATTTCTTACAAAGTAATCTTCTAATTTTACTGGTCCTTTTAAAACTTTTTTTCCTACATACATACTACTATCTTCTCTTGTCATAACACTCCATTTCACCAAGCTAATACAACCACATTCAATCTCTATAGCTGTAATAGCTGTTGGATGTATGCAACTTCCTGAATTAAAGTACATAGCTTCATCTAAGTTAGCAAAGCTAGGTCTATGAGTATGACCTGCAATTAACATTATGTTATTCTCTTTTGACCATGCCATCAGTTGTCGTTCTATTCTATTTTTCTTTTTATAATTTTTAGCTGCTCTTGTAGGGTCATTAAATCCCCATATCTCTAGTGGTCTCCAGATATAACGAACTAAAAACCTACCTAGCTTCCATAGTCTATCATTAATCAAATCTCCTTGATGACCATGTACAAGAAAGGTTCTATATTGATTATTGTCTTCATTTTCTAGAATTATTCCTTCATATGCTCTTATATAATTGAATAATGAAAAAATATCTTTTCTTATTCCACAATAATATCCTTTATAATGACACTCTAAAAATTCTGTATAACTTTTTTGCATATCATGATTACCATAAATCATATACATTCTGTTTGACTCATAAAATTTAGATAGTAATTCAAATGTACTACTGTGTACTTCCATAATTTGTTCCATAGATCTGTTTTCCCAAAGTTCATCTCCATCACCTAATTCAATGTAAGTAAATCCTTTTTTATAGTAGTCATTAAGTGCCGCGAAAAATATATATTGGTTTTTTATAAAATTATCTCCTAAATTTCCGCTACCCCTATGACAATCACTCATTATGACAAATTTTGAAGAATAATCATAAGGAATAACTTTAGAATTTTCATAGATTTTGGATAAGCGTTTATAAATGCTCATTACTTCTCATCTCATTTCCACTTATATAAGATGAAATCACTTTATAAGATTTTTTTAATTTTTTCATTCTATTTTTACCTGCAATCAATCTAAGCAAATTAGGATAGTATAATCGTAAAAAATCAATTTTATCTATTGTACGTTCAAAATCTTTAGTAATTAAATTGTATATCTTACAGTAAGTTTTATTCATAAATTGGATAAAAGGTATTATTAATTTATAACGATTATATGGTTGATCAGATTTAGGTTTATCAAAATTAAAATAAATTATATTCTTAGTTATTTTAATTTCATCTTCTTTATAACCTGCTCTTTTTAATCCACCAAGAAATGCATCTTTCATAATTGAATTTGGAAAAATTATTCTAATTTTCATTGATAAGTTATTAGGATTAGAAAATACACCTACATCAAAACCTGTTAGCCACCAATGATAATCTTGTCTTTGAAATAATTCTTCTTCATTTATTTTAAGCTTAAAATCCATATTTAATAGTTCTTCATCTGATACGGCTTCGAAAAAAGGACCTGAAAAAATACCTGGTATATTAATATCATCCATTTCACTTACATATATACCAATTTCACCACCAGTAGTCATTCCATACTGACCTTTCCAAAGTTCAATAAGCCATCTTCTATTATCATATTCAAAATAAATAGGCTCGCTATCAATAATCATATTTAAGGTAGGTGCTGCTTCATCATAAAACCTACAATATCCTACTTCTCTTTGCCAAGGATACATATTTGAACATATAATATCATTAGTTTTATCATATACAAAACCATATAACTCTAGTGCATTATTAATATCTTTAATTTTTTCTTCATCACTTCTTTGTAACACATTATTAATAACTTGTTTTCTTTGTATTATCCATATATATAAGAGTAAGGCAAGTATAATTATAATAATAACTATAGTCCATTTTAACTCCATATACTCAACCTCCATAAACAATATGTTTCATATTATTATATTTCTATATATCATTTTTTGTTACATTTTTAAATTTTTTGATAATAAACAATCCATAATCCAAACAAAATAGATAAAAATATAAATATGTAATATGTATTATCCCAAGATATGAAGAAATGAGAAAAACAGATAGATTCCATCTAAAAAATAATTGTATTTGTCGCAGCCTTTATACAAAAAAATGTCCTATTAAAGTGATAGAAATGCCCAATATGAAGTCCACTTGGGTAAAAGATAAATGTATTCTATGTGTAGGATTCCTTCACCTATGCTAAAAATCTTCAATTCAATATAGCAAAATACTAAAAAATATAGATAGTTTATTTCATAAAAAGTATGCAACCTCACTATTTTCATAGCATTAAAATTTCAATTTTTAGGATAAGTATATATTATAGTTTAATTTCTATTTGACATTTTGAAAATTCCTTATATCTGGTAAAACTACCTTAATCCTATCCTCATTTTCATGTAATTCGATAATTAACATCCATATTATCTACAAATTAATTAAACTAATTCTAGCATTATTAATAAAAAATTATTTTTATTGATTATGTATATTACGATACCTTTCTGCCAATAATATTTTCGAGGAGGTGATAATCATGATAAAGTCAAACAACAACGACAATAATAGAAACAATAACAACAACAATAACTGCAATAACAACTGCAACAACAACAATAATAGAAATAATAACGAAAATAATAGAAACAATAATAACTGCAACAACAACGAAAATAATAGAAACAACAACAATAGATAGTTTTATTGACAAAACTTACATAGAAGTTAGTAAAGCAAGTTCTATGTAATTGATAAGCTGATAGCAAAGTCATTATAAAATTGACTTTGTTATCGCTTTATTATAAAAATTATAAGAAAATTTTAATTATTATTCTACTTAATAAATTATTCAAACCAATCCTTTCTACCACAAAGTTTAACCAAGCTAACTTCATCAAGTAAATTCCCGAAATTCTTACCTACAATCTTATTCAAAATTAATATAATTTCTATTTGCTATAATACATACTATTAATCTATATAATATATTTATCTAAAACTATTAATAATTAATATAAAAAAGTAGATAGCTTGTTATATAAAACTATCTACCATTCTTATTTTTAATAGCTAATTATCTATATCTTTTGCTTCATAAACTATTTCACCATCAATTATGGTATACATTGTTTTTGTAAATACCTCCATTGGATTCCCATCAAAAATTGCAATATCAGCATCTTTTCCTATTTCCAGACTTCCAACTTTATCTGATACATTACATATTTCTGCCGCATTTATTGTAATTGCTTTAAGTCCCTCTTCTATTCCTAGTCCTTCTCTTGCTGCAAATCCAGCACAAATAGGTAAATCTTGTATTCTTGTAACTGGATGATCAGTAGTAATAGCTACTTTCACACCAGCCTTGTGTAATATACCAGCTGTTTTAAAATCTGCATTTTGAGTCTCTATCTTATTTCTTATTGCTAATGAAGGTCCAACTATTGCCGGAAATCCAGCTTCCTTAATCTCTTCTGAAATTAGATGTCCTTCTGTACAATGATCTAAAGTTAATCTTAAATTAAACTCTTTAGCTATACGGATTGCTGTTAAAATATCATCTGCTCTATGTACATGTGCTTTTAAAGGAATCTCTCTGTTAATTACAGGTAACCAACACTCTCTCCTAAATACCTCATCAAAACTATCACCATTTTTCATAGCATTTTTTTTGTTTTGATTATATTTTTGAGCTTCAAACAATTCCTCACGTAAAAGTGCAGCTATTGACATACGAGTTGATGGCATCATATTTTTTTGATTATAATTTGTTTTTATATTTTCTCCAAATGCAATTTTCATTGCTGCTGGTTCAAGGACAGCCATGTTATCTATTGTTCTACCATGAGTTTTTATAAAAACAAACTGTCCTCCGACTACATTTGAACTTCCAGGTCCTACCATTACTCCTGTAATACCAGCAGTCAAAGCATTATGAAAAGCTGAATCCATAACATTAATACCATCTAAAGCCCTAAGATATGGTGTAATTGATTCATTTGTTTCATTACAGTCATTGCCTTCAAATCCTTTTCTTTCTTCTTGAATTCCAATATGGCAATGAGCTTCTATTATGCCTGGCATAACCCAACAATTTTCTGCATCAATTATCTTACAATCCTCATTACTATTTATATTAATATTTTCTCCAATTTCTACAATCTTTTTATCTTTTATTAAAATAGATCCACTATTATAATTTTTATCAGCCATGGTTATTATTTTCCCATTTTTTATTAATAGCATAACCTTTATTCTCCTTTATAGACTAACTTATTATATTCGAACTTATTATTAACTAATATTGCTTCTGAATCTTATATGTAATAACTAGGATATTTTATTATCAAAATATTTATTTTATTTGTGTTAATCATACTAGTTAATATTACTGAGTATAACTATGTAATATATTATTCACAATCCTTAAATTTATATACGCATCTATTTGTTAATTTTTAGTTCATGTTTTGGGTTTATCTGAAATGATAATAAAAGCTAAAACCAATGGTCAAACCCCTGATTTCAAAGATTTTTCATTGCATCACTTGGATTTTTTAATAAAAGGCATAATAATATAACTTTGGGTCAGAAGTACTTGCAAGTATATTAAGGTGACAAATCTTTTACGTTAGTATTTATTTTAATTTTATTTAGCATTTCTTTACAACAAGCTATTTTCACAAGCCATACTCTCTTACTTATGATATAGTTTTTCCGTATCTACTTTACGGAGCGTGTTTTTATTATATAAAGTAACTTTTTAAGTCTTTTATTACACCTTGCTTTTTGGGTATTCTAAAATATAACCTAAAGAATTTTATATTAGAGTTAGTTTTGCACAATACTTATTTTGCAAACCAATTTTCACTTAAACACTCTTTTAATATTTTAAATTTATCCTCACCTATAGAATTTATAATATTTGTTTCAAATTCTTCTTTTAAAATTAATGTCTCTCTACAAAATCTTGATCCCTTTTCAGTTAAAGAAAGTATCTTGTCCCTAGAATTTACGTCTTTATTTTCTATAATAATATATCCTCTTTCAATTAAGCCTTTTGCGCATTTATGAGCTCCTTGGCGTGATATTCCTATTATCCTTCCAATCTGTGCCACTGTTAATTCATTTCTTTCTACTAATGCAATCATATACGATTCTGTATCACTAACCCTTTCTTCTCCCCTTTCAACCCAAGTTTCTATTACCATTTTTCTAAGCTTTGCGTGTTTTTCACTTATTAAATCTATTATATTTAAATTTTTAAAATATGAACTCATATAAATACTCCTTTATTTTAATCAAATCTATCTATATTATATAATTTTTAAAATAAATAATACAACTTTAGTCAACCTAGTTGACATTATAGAGTTAAAAATGATACTATACATTAGTCAACTTAGTTGACAATTTATTAGAAGAGAGGTATTTAACTTGTTTAAAAACAAAAAAGAATATTTTATATTCATATTAATGATTGCTGCAACAATGGTATTTATTATGAGTTGCTACAATATAGCTATAATTGAAGGATTTTCATTAAATATATTTAAGCATGCAGCACTAGGGTTTCCATTGGCTTTTATATATGCACTAATAGGAGATATTTTTATAGTTGGTAGAATTGTTAAGGTCATTACAAGTAAAATATTAAAGCCAAATGACACTATGAAAAAAGTAGGACTGTGTATGTCATTTTTTACATCATGTGGTATGGTTATTTGGATGTCATTATTCGGAGTAATTGCTAATGTAGGATTAGATTCTAATTTTATTTCTGCTTATGGTGTTGCTATAGTTACAAACTTTATTTTTGCAATTCCTTTAAATTTATTAATTGTATCTCCTTTAATGAGATTTTTATTTTTTAAGATGTTTCCACCTATTTCAGGTATTAATGAACAAACAAATGCTATATAATAATCAACCCTATCCCTTACTTGTGATAGGGTTCACTTTTATTTGTTATAAATTATTTATTTCCCTATTATATAAATCCTATATTTCTTTAATTTATTTTAATAAAAAAGGAACTAATAGATTTTAAACTCTAACAATTCCAATTGGTTTGACGATAAAAATTATGTAATTGGTAGAGGTGATTCTTCACAATCATACCCATAATTAATTCATCTAATAATTCTTGATAAATATCAAATAACTTATATAATTATCCTTAAAAATATCTAAATAAAATACTTATACTTAATATATCATCATTTAAACTAACTTCATAAACTTCTCCATCAATCTTATCAAGTAATACCTTTACAATAAATAACCCTAAACCACTTCCACTGCGGTTTCGAGATTTATCTGCAGTATAAAACCTATCAAATAAATATTTCAAATCATCTTGAGTTAAATCCGAAACACTATTTCTAATCTTAAAAATAACATACTCATCAAACTCTTTAAGTTCAATAGAAATATAGCCTGTTGAATACTTTATTGCATTAGAAACTAAGTTTTGAATAATCCTTGAACAAACCACCTCTTCGCCTTGAACTTCTATTGGTTTAGAAGGAAGTCTATTATCAATTTCTATTTCTTTATTTTTAATTAAGGCATAGTTAGAAATAACAGTCCCCATAATTATTTCTACTATATCAATAGCTTTTATATCTATTTGGTAACTATCATTATCAAAAATAGAAAGCTCATAAAAATTATTAAGTAAATTATTTAGTTCTTCTGATTTTTTAGAAAGAATGCCAATATACATATTTCTTTCTTCTTCAGTACAATTTTCAAGAAGTGTAATATACCCTCTAATAGCTGTAAGTGGTGTTCTTAAATCATGTGAAATATTAGAAATAGATTGTTTTAGATTTTCTTCTCTGTTTCTTATATTTATCTCTAGTTGTTTTTGTTCTTGCAGAAAAATATTAAAAGATTCAGCTATTTTTTCTACATCTTTATCATTTAATATTATATTTATCCGTTCTTTCTTATTAAGTTGAATCTTAATTTTTCTTAGTTGTTTTTTTATAGATATGAAACGGATTACGATATATGTAAATCCTATAATTAATAAAATTGTTATCAAATCATAATCCATCCTCTCATATTAAATATCTTGTTTGTTAAAACAATAATTGAAAATTAAATATAAAATACCCGTACCTAATCCAAAACTTATTGCAAAGATAAGTGGCATCATTCCTAAAGAATAATCTTTATTTGCAACATAATAAGTAATAGTGTTCCAAGGTAACTGAGTTAGTGCTAGTATCAATCCTACAGTTCCTCCACATAAGGCAATTGATACACTTGAGTTTTTTACAAGTATACAAATAAAAAATGAAACTGAAGAAATGCATATATTAAAAAATATCCCAACTACTACATATACAATTAAAAAATATAACTCACTGCTATTAAATACTTGTCCCCATCCGTAAAATAAGCCATATGTACTTCCTATAAATGCATAGTTTGCAAGTAAAATAATCACACAACCAATCAAATAACACAAATACTTACTTAGAAAAACTTTACTTCTCTCATGTCCTGATGTTAGTGTGTGATTAATAGTTTTTGATACTAAATCTTTTCCTACATATGTAGCCGCAAATAAACTACAATCCATTATTCCAATTATTTCTCTACTTGGATGGACTAATGCACCTTTCGCACCAAATTCTACTGAACCGTAGTAAGTATTTATGATAGCTAGTATTAATAGTCCTATCAAACATATCATAAGTTCTTTACTGTATTTTAATTTATATATTTCTACTTTTAAAATATTATACATTAGCCCCACCTCCAATTATTTTTGCAAAATATGATTCTAAACTATCTCCTTTAATACTAATCTCTTCGACTAAGACTTTATTTAATATTAAAGTTGAATTGATTTTTGAACATTCATCAAGGTGGCTATATATTTTTATAATATTGTTATTACAAACAATAAAATCATTTATACCTAGTTCCTTTTCTAAAATAATAGATGCAATTTTGCTATCTGAAACATTTAGATATATATGTTTTTTACATCTTTCATCTAATTCCTTAGACGATATCTCTTCTATTAACTTTCCTTTGTGCATAATTCCATAACATGTTGATAGCTTATATAGTTCACTAAGAATATGACTAGATAAAACTATTGTAATTCCCTTTTCTAAGTTTAATCTTATTAACAATTGCCTTAATTCTAAAATTCCTGTAGGATCTAGTCCATTTAAAGGCTCATCTAAAATTAATAATTCTGGCTCATCTAACAATGCCATAGCTAATGCTAATCTTTGTTTCATTCCTAGAGAAAAGTTTTTTACCTTCTTTTTATCATTAATATCTAGGTTTACAAGTTTTAATACCCTCTCAATATCGTATGTTCCAGGTATTCCTTTTTGCATACGTATTACTTCTAGGTTTTTTCTTGCTGTCATGTCCATGTACAGTGCTGGATTTTCAATTGTATACCCAATATTTTTTTGTAATTTGCACAATTGATTTTTATCAGTTGTTCCAAATAGCTTTACTTTCCCTTCTGTTTGGTTTATTAACTGAGCGATTATTTTTATTAATGTAGTCTTACCTGCTCCATTTTCCCCTATAAGACCATAAATGTCGCCTCTTTTAATGTTGATATTTACGTTATCAAGTACTATATTATCTTTATATTTTTTTGATAAGTTTACTGTTTGGCAAATTATCTCTGACATATTTATCATCTCCTCTGCCTTATATGATATATTTTAGAATATAAGAATTTCTAAAATAATCACTTTAACTTATATCCCATTTTCCAAACAGTTTCGATTAGTTCACTATCAATTTTCTTTCTTATATTACTTATATGAGTGTTTATCGTATCATCATCATATGCATATGAGTCTTTCCACACTGTTTCGTATATATTTTTCTTAGAAAATACTTTGTTTGGATATTTTATAAATAAGTATAAAATCTCAAACTCCTTAGATGTAAGTTTGACAACATTATTATCAACAAAGACTTCCTTTAAATCATAGTTTAGTGTTATGTTTTTGTGTTTATAAAGTGTTTGTTGACTTGTAAGTTTTAAGTAGCGTCTTAAATTTGTTTCGATCCTTGCTAGAAGTTCTAATAAATCAAATGGCTTGACTACATAATCATCTACTCCTATTTTAAATAAATCAACTTTAAACTGTACATTTTCTTTTGCTGATACTACTATTATTGGAATATCGGAAATTTCCCTCACTTCTCTTAAAATCTCATCACCACTTTTATATGGCAACATAATATCTAAGATAATTAAGTCAGGCTTCTTTTCTATCACATATTTAATCCCTCTTATTCCATCTTTAGCTATATGTGTTTCATATCCATTTTTACCAAGATAATCTGCAATCATATTAGATATTTCATTATCGTCCTCTATAATTAAAATTCGATTCTTCATGCCATTTCCCCTATGCAACATAAATATTGTTTATAAATTTATCAATAAAATCATTTTAGTCTAATACAAAGCTATTATAGCATATTCCATTAATTATTTTGTAAATGTATATATTATTAAGTCTAGTATAAATATAATATTATTTTCCATAAAAAAAGATATTGGCTATTTAGCCAATACCTTTTCGTGAATTTCAATGGTGGAGACGAATCACAGGAATAATACCCACGATTAATTTTTAACCTAGAATACACAAGTTAATTTAATGTAATATTATTTATTATGCTACTGATTTTTATTTTATTATTACAAATAGGTCTTCTGGGTCAGATGCCATAATTTTGATAGCTAGTTCTTTTCTCAATGATAATAATTTTTCTTGATCTTCTACTCTCATAGAAATATTTTCTGTTTTGCACTTATGTGATAATTTTGAATAATTTATAAATTCACTAGGTATAACCCCCTCTTTTAAGTACAATTTAACTAGTTTATCATCATATCCTATTTCAAAATAATATCTTCCACCACCTGGTGCTTCTTGTCCCATCTTATCATTAGAATAATCAATATCTAGTTCTAAATTTCCATAAGTTTTTACACGCATAACCATTTCTGCTGCATCTATTATACCTTTTCCATTTTTCCCTATTCCACTATAAAAACTAAACTTTCCTCTTTGCGGTATTTCATCAGAAAGTTTAGGAAAAGTCATAAGCATTATTTTAAATGCTAAAGCTGCTCCACCTATCATTTCTCTACCATGATATTTTAATATATCATCGTAAGTTATCTCTATAATATCATTTTGATCTTTTACTATAACTTTTTCTTGTATCATTTATATTCACCTACTATTTTATAAAAAGTTCATTTGTCTTAACTTCTTCTTCTATCATTCCAGTTTTTAACATAAAGTCTGCTACATTTTGAAATGCTTTACGGTCTGCATCTGTAGTTTCTATACTGAAATCATATTGTTTATACATTTCTTCAACTGCTGATTTATCTAAATCAAGTTCTTTAGAAACTATTTCCATAGTTTCATCGTAGTTTTCATTCATGTATTTATTTACGTTTTCTTGAGCTTTCATGAATAATTCAACTTCTTCTTTGTGCTCATTATAGAAATCTTCTCTAACTGCAACTGCTATTACTGCATCTGTTAATCCTTTTCCATTAGTAACTAAGTTATATCCCTGTTGTTCTGCTTTATATGCAGTAGGTCCTGCAACTAATGCTGCATCAACACTTTTTCCATCTAAAGCTGCTTTTGCATCAGCTATAGACATATTCACATAGTTAACATCATCTATAGTCATTCCAGCTTTTTCAAGGTATGCTATTAATAGTTGGTGTAAGTTAGTTCCAACTGGTCCTGCTATAGTTTTACCTTTTAAATCTTGTGCTGATTTTATGTTTTCATCAAGCGAATACATACAGAATGCTTCTGGTGATCTACTGTACATATTTAATATTTTTATATCTGCACCATTTGCTGCTGCTGAAACTACAGAAGTTCCTCCAACAGCGTATAATATATCAACATCTCCTGATGCTAATGCTTGAGTTTGATCAGCCCCCGATGTTATTTCAGCATACTCAATAGCTATATCTTTACCATTTTCACTGAACTCATTAGCAAAAACATTTTTATTTTTTTGTATTATACTTGGTACATTTAAAGGTGAAGTTACATGTGTTATTACTAACTTATCTAAACTTGCTTCTTTTGTTGTTGTACATCCAACCATTGATATCATTAATACACCAGTTGCAAGTACCGATGTTAATTTTATTTTTATTGACTTACTTAATTTCATAAATTTATCCTCCATTACTTATATATCTTTAATTAAATAACTTTTAAATCATCAATTATTTGTTTTTTTAATTTAACAAACTTATCATCTAATAAGTCTCTTGTGCTACTTTTTTCTTTAATTTCATATTGAGATTTAATAGCACCTTTTTCTAAAATTACTATTTTATCTCCAAGGATAAGTGCCTCATCTATACTATGAGTTACAAATAAAATTGAGCATTTTGATGTTTGGTGAATCTTTAATAATTCATTTTGCATTTGCTCTCTTGTAAAAAAGTCTAATGCCGAAAAAGGCTCATCCATCATTATAAAGTCTGGATCATATGCAAATGCTCTTGCAATCGAGACTCTTTGTTTCATTCCACCTGATAATTGTCTTGGATATGCACTATAGAATTTTTTAAGACCTACAGTTTCAATAATCCTATCAATTTTTCTATTATCTATATTTTTATTATGTATACCAAATGTTATATTCTTTTTTACATCTAGCCATGGCATTAATCTATCCTCTTGGAATACATATGCCTTTCTTTTTGAATTAGTACCTAATATCTCTCCTTGATCAAATTCTTCTAAACCTGATACAAGTCTCAATAAAGTAGTCTTTCCACATCCACTTCGACCTAAGATTACAGTTATCTTATTTGCTGGTATATTTAAATCAATTCCATTTAGAACTTTCATACTTTCTTTTTCAACAGTATAGAACTTACTTACATTTACTAATTTAATCCCATCCATTTTCTTCTGATCCTTTCAAAGCCTTATCGATTATAAGTGCAAACAATCTATCAGTTATATAACCAACTACACCTATTACTAAAATACCGACTATAACTTTATCTGTTCTAGACATTTGCTGAGCAAATAAAATCATATGACCTAGACCAGTTGACGCAGCAATCATTTCTGCACTTATTATAGCTCTCCAACTATAACCTAGTCCTATTCTCATTCCAACTAATATATCTGACATAGCATATGGAATTCTTATCTTAAAAAAGCTATTTACTTTTGAATATCCATAAATTTCTCCAACTTCTAACAGTTTTTTATCACAACTTACAAATCCCTTTACTGTATTTAGGTATATTGGGAAAAACGCAGTTAAAACTATTATCCCAATCTTAGTTGTTTCTCCTATACCAAACCATAAAATTAATAATGATATTAAACTTAATGGTGGTACATTCTTTAAAAATTGAACTATATTTTCATAGTAATCATTAAATTTTGGTAAAATAACTCTCACCATTGCTAATAAAAAAGCTAATAAAGTTGCTATGAAAAATCCTTTTAAAACTCTTATGTAACTTATGTAAATATCTTCAAAGATTTCTCCTGATTTAATCATTTTTAATAAGCTGTCTAATACCTTTGATGGAGATGGTAAAATATAAGAACTAACTATATCCATTTTAGTAACTATACTCCATATTAAAACCAAAATTATTATAGAAATTGATGTTTTTATAACTTTATTCTTATTCATTTATTAATACTCCATCTCCATTGTTGCATCCATCCTTACAATAAAGCATCTCAACCAAGTCGCTTTCCTTATGTAGGTTATTTTTAAAATACGCTTCTATATTTTCTTCTCCTGAGATACTACTAATTTTAGCTTCTAATGAATTAAAATAACCCAGTGGAATAGGACTCTCATCAAGTAGTTTTACTTGAATTTTTTCATATAAATTTAATTTCTTTATAAATTCTTTCCAGCTTATAAATACTGTATCTTCTAAACCCTTTTTGTTTCCATATGAAGCTAGACTTTTACATGGCGTAGTAATTACCTTTTTCTTTCCTTTTAGATCCTCTCTATTTGCAATTTCTATACCACAATGTATTAGAATTGGATCAATTTTAGGAATAAAAACATCCTGCTCATTTATATATTCATTAATTGTATCAATAGCTAAAGGACACCTTCGATCTAAAAGTGCCTTTTCTGTTGATTTAAGAGCTTCATTATACTTTTCTTTTACAACCTTATGCCAATCATTTTCAACTTCTACCCTTGAGTAACCATTATTAAGTAATAATTTATCTAGATCTTCTTTTATATACATATTATCTACAACTGGATTAATAAAAATATATTTCATAGCTGTCTCCTTTCTATCATGTCTTATATTTCAATTTGTAGATATCGATACTCATTATCATTAAATCCTCATAATTATATTTCATCGCTATATCTATAGTCTAATCTGTTAATTAATAAAAATATATTCCATAGCTGTCTCCTTTCTATTATGTCTTATAACTATTATTTATTTTCTTAAATATTCATGAGCATCCAATTAATTATTTTTATTCATCATTATCGTTTATTTTTAATACATTATATAGCATTTGATATAGATAATCAATATCATTTTCGCTTTTTTTTAATCACAAATAATTATGTAATTTATACAAATTAAACTAAAATATTTGTGATAAATATATACATAATTTTAATCCATAAATTAAATGAGGATTAATGCTTAGTAAAATAGATATAATTGAAGAGTTTTCTAAGAACATAAATATATACCCTTTTAAAAAAGAAAACCTTAAGGAAAATTCAATAAATTTAAGTGCTAGTTCTTGTGCTTGGAATACCTCACATGGTGATATATTCATCGATAAAAACGGTGAAGTTAGAGCATATGATAGTTCTAAATCGCAAAATTCTAAACAATGTAATCTTGATAAAACCAAACGCGTCGGTAAAATTATTTTTATACTTCTTATATTCTATGGAGTATTCTATTTATCAGATTTCTTTTTTAAACACACAATTAATACCTTGGTACACTCAAGTTGGTTTATCTGGAGCTATGCTTTCTTTATGGTTAATATTAATTGATTTTTAAATTTCTTTTGTTATATTATTATCTTAAAATAAAAATACCTATATCCTTTTGGATATAGGTATTCGTGGATTTCAATGGTGGAGACAAATCACAAGAATAATACCCACGATTATTATGTAATAAATTGTAGTAAAATAATTAATATGTCAATTATAGTTTTTCATATATGATTATTTATTATTTAAAATATCTGTTTTTTCACAAAATTTCATAAAACATTCTATAGGTTTAGAAATATACTTATCTTTGTGTATAGCACTATATAAAGATCTATTAATCTTATGATCTTTTATCCTATATACATTTATTGATTTTGAATTTTCTTCAGATAAAACAGACATATAAGGTACACAACTTACTCCTATATTTAATTTAACATAATTTAAAATAGCCTCTAAATTACTTAATTCTATATATGAATTAAATTTAATATCATTATTTTCTAAAAAACCTTCAAATCGTTCTCTTGTTCCACTGCCATCTTCCCTTATAATAAATTTACTATTTTTTAAATCCTCTATGTCTAAGTATTTTTTTCCATTCCATTCATGATTTATTGAACTTATAAATACAAGCTCATCTGTCCATATATCTTTTAATATTATCTCTTTTGAATTTACTGTGCCTTCTATAAATGCAATGTCTACTTTGTTATTCAATATAAGTTCTTCTATATTATGCTTATTATCTATAATCATAGATATTTCAATATCTTTTTCTTTTTTATTAAATTTATGTATTATATAGGGCATTATATATGTACCTATAGTTGTACTTGCACCAATAACTAATTTTCCTTTATTAGATTTAGATGAACGTACTACATTTATTCCTTCTTCATAAATATTTAATATTCTCCTTGTATATTCATAAAAAATTTTACCTTCATGTGTCAAGTACAGTTTTTTACCTATTCTATCAAACAATTTTGTATCAATTTCTGACTCAATTTCAGATATACATTGACTTATTGATGGTTGACTAATATACATATCCTTTGCTACTTGACTCATATTTAAACACTTAGCTGTTTTATAAAAAATCTCTAATTTTCTAATATTCATAAGTATATCCTCCTCATATCTATATTACTATATCTAGCAAAAAGAGGTGAAAATAAAGTTTCACCTCTTTCTTAATTTTACTATTTTTTATATATTGTATTACCTTCTTTTATTGTCTCTAATACTTTTATTTCTTTAATCTCAGATGAATTTACATCTAAAGGATTTCTATCAAGTATTACAAAGTCTGCAACTTTACCTTCTTCTATAGATCCTTTTTCATCTTCTTCAAAATACTGATATGCTGCATTTATTGTTAAAGCTTTTATTGCTTCCATAGTAGATAATCTTTGATCAGCTCCTAATATCCTACCGCTTTGAGTTTGTCTATTAACCGCATTATGCATTGCTAGTATTTGATTTGGCATCTTTACTGGCGAATCTTGATGTAATGTAAAGTTTATATTTCTTCTTAATGCAGATTTTGCTGGACTAAGTCTATTAGCTCTTTCTGGTCCAAATACTGATTCATAATGATAATCTCCCCAGAACCATATATGATCTAAAAAGAATGTAGGTATTATACCAAGTTCCTTCATATCATCTAATTGATCTTCTCTAACTGTTTGAGCATGTACCATTACTGGTCTTAAATCAGTTTTATTATCTGTCATCTCTAAAGCTTTTTTATAACATCTTATAAATTGATCTGATGCCGCATCACCATTACAATGAACATTTACCTGTATATTATTCTCAATTAAAGATTTAAAATATTCTATTACGTCTTTATCTTCTTGAGTTGCATACCCACAGTAATCTTTAGGTTCCCCTTCTGGAACTTCATAGTACGGCTTAGTTAACCAAGCTGTTTTTCCTTGTGGTGAGCCATCAAGCCAAGTTTTTCCACCTAGTAACTTATAATGATTATAGTATTTTCTCTTTGGTATTCCTTCATTCTTTAATAATTTTAATGTTGTATGTTGAACAGCTTGACCAACAATATCAATTATTAATTCATTTTTTTGAGCTGCTAAATTTAAAAGTTGATTTAAATTTTCATCTATACTTGCATCCTGAGCTGTTGTTAATCCATAAGATGAATATATTTGTTGCGCTTTCTTTATACAGCTTAAAAGTGTATCTACAGATGGTGTAGGAATTACCTTTCTCTTTTCAGGAGATAAACAAGCATTCTCTTCTAATATTCCATTTGGCTCATTTGATTCTCCTACAGTTCTAACAACCCCACCTTCTGGTACTTCATAGTTTGTTCCTACATATCCAAAAGCTTCTAGCGCCTTTGAGTTTGTAGTTGCAATATGACCTGACGCATGACTTATAAATATTGGTATCTCTTTACTTACCAAATCTAAATCAAATTTAGTTGGATGTTCTTCATTTTCATATCTTGTGTTATCATAACCAAATCCTATTATCCACTCTCCATTTTTAGGTGGATTATTTTTAACATAATCTTTTAATATTGCTATAAATTCTTCTTTAGAATTTGCATCACTTAAATTTACTATCATTAAAGTCTGAGCTACTGCAATAATATGACTATGAGAGTCTATGAAACCTGGTAACATGGTTTTACCATCTAAATCTACTAGTTCTGTATCTTCATTTTTTAATTTTAGTATTTCTTCTTTTAATCCTGTTTTTATTATTTTCCCATTTTCAACTAAAACAGCATCTACTATAGGCTTTTTATCATTAACTGTTATAATGTCTCCATTGAAGTATATTTTTCTCATTTTATTCACTCCTAATGCATATTTAATTTATTTCTTAAAGTAAATATATACTTTATGCTAATTTTTATTTTAATCTTTGACTTTTTTATTGATGTAAGTAGTAAATATTATTAATCCTATTACAGCTACAACTGAAAGTACTAATGATATAGACATTGTTTTTAATATACCTATTTTATCAAATAAAGCTCCTCCAGTTACATTTCCTATTAAACAAAATAGAGTAAATACTGAACCTAATGTCCCAACTAATATTGAACTCATTCCAAGCTCTTCCTGTAAAATATGTTGCATATTGAATACTTAATACTGATATAGCAATTGCTATTATTGCATTAAGTATTCAAAATATCCTCAAATTAATATTAATCAAATAAGCTATTTTAGACCATCTATAAAATTTTAAATTATTAATAATCTATATTTTATAGGTTTATCAATCATTAGTTTTGTGCGAACATTTTTTTTGATTTTATTTGAGCAAATAAATTTAATCCAAATCCTACTACACCAACAACTATAAATAACATACATGAGCCAGTTAATCCTAACTTGTTTGATATAGTTGTGAATAATAATGCTGATATTGAACTACCTAATGCATAGAACATACCTACTTTTGCTAATTTCATTGTTCCATCTTTTTGTCCAAATACATCTGCTGGCATAAATGCTGGTGCTGATGTTATTGTATATACAGTTAATCCTGAACATATAGGTACTAAAAATCCTATTGCACTTCCCTCTGGCATAAATGCCATTATTAATAATGCCATTACTGTAGATATACCTGATAAAACCATCGGAATAAATGATCCTAGTTTATCGAATAATTTACCACCTACTACGTTACCTATTAAACATGATACTCCAAATATTGATCCTGCGATTCCTAATTTCCCTGCTTCAAATCCTTTTCGTCCTAATACTGGTATTGCTTGTGTCGATACTGCAACAACTGCAAAACATATTAATGCACATCCTACACAGAAAGTCCAGAATATTGGATTTTTATCATTTTCTTTGTCTGATAAACCATCAAATTTTGCTCTTGCTGGTTTCGCATTTGACTTATTAGATGATGTTTCTATTACGACTTCTTCTTTTCTTGGATATCTTATGAATAATAATGCTAGTGGCACACCTATTATTATCATAGCTGCCCCTAATGCCATATATGTTCCTCTCCATCCAACGTTAGCTAATAACTTAACAGTTATTGGTTGTAAAAATACATTACCTAATGATCCACCTGCTAATGCTATTCCTAATGCTGTCCCTTTACCTTCGCCTGGGAACCAATGACTCATCATTATTGGTAATGATAAACCTGTAAATAATATTGTTCCTACTTGTGTAAAGAATGCACTTCCGTTAAACATTATTGCATTTTGAGCCATTCCATATGATGCGAATGCTATACCTGATATTATTAAACCTGCTACATATATATATTTAATTTTGAATTTATCATATACTTTAGCTATTATTGGATTGAATAATGCCGGAATTGTTCCTGATAAATATAGTAATGTAAATCCTACCTCAGATACTACACCTGATTGAGATACTGGTGTTTGCATCTGACTTTGTAAATTTTGAGATATACAATATGGTATTGCTTGAATTAACATACAAATAAATACTATTAAGTATCTTCTCTTATTATTTTGTTCGTTTTTCATAATACTCTCACTTTCCTTTTCTTTGCTAAATTTCATAACTTTATTATAAATATTTTTATTTAATTTGTTAAATACGTAAATTTTATATCACATATAACTAAATACTTATATGCGATATATAGGTAAATACTTATATTTATTATAAAAAAAACATATTTAACAAATTGTAAATATGAATTTAAAATTAAATTTATATCATAATAAAAGGAGTACTATAATGAAAAAATTAAATAATAATTTTATAAAAAATATAAAAGGTATATTACCTGGATTTATAGTTTCTATATTAGTAGCATATTTAAGTATACTTATTGCAAAATTTGTTCCAAAGCTTGGAGCAGCATCTATTGCTATATTCTTAGGTATGTTTGTAGGTAATGTATTTTTAAATCATAATATATTTCAAAAGGGATATAAGTTTTCAGAAACTGATTTGTTGTCATACTCAATAGTGTTATTAGGTGCAACATTAAGTATATCTACTATATCTGAAATTGGATTTTCTGGAGTAATATTTATAGTATTACAAATGGCAATTACAATAATAGGAGCTTTATATATTGGGAAAAAATTAGGTTTTTCAGATAACTTCAGATATATGATGGCAAGTGGTAATGCTGTATGTGGATCTTCTGCAATAGCAGCAACATCACCTGTAATTGGAGCTGATGATAAGGAAAAAGGAATATCAATAACTATTGTTAACGTAACTGGTATAGTCCTTATGTTCTTATTACCTATAATATCTCAATTCTTATATAATAATGAGATTACTCAAACATCTGCCATGGTCGGAGGTATATTACAATCTGTAGGACAAGTTGTCGCTAGTGGAGCAATGGTAAATGAACATGTAAAAGATTTATCTACAATATTTAAAATTGTACGTATAATATTTTTAGTTGTTGTTGTTTTCGTATTAGGTCATTTAAAACATAAATCAAATAAAGAAATTATAGAAGAAGAAGTACAAGATATGGAAAAAGGAAAAATAAAGGTTCCATGGTATGTAATAGGCTTCTTTATAACTTGTGCCTTATTCTCTTTAAATATAATAAGCAATGATGTTTCAATTCTTTGCAAAGAAATAAGCAATAAATTTGAAATAATTGCTTTAGCTGCTATCGGATTAAGGGTTAATGTAAAAGATTTAATTAAGCAAGGAAAATCAGTATCTCTGTATGGATTATTTATAGGGTTATTACAAATTGTCTCTGCAATAACTTTGATTGGAATATTATTATAAGTATAATCTAACCTGTCGTGAAAGTTAAATAACTATTACAACAGATTAGATAAAAAGTTTAATAAGCTTATTAAACTTTTCTAAATATAAAAGTAAAGAAGGTATTCATCATGGAACAAACAAAACAAAAAAGCACATTTTTTTATGGCTGGTTAATAGTTGTAGGTTGTATGCTTATCCAAGCAGTTCCATACTCATTAGCAGCTAATATTCAACCTGCATTTACAAGTTATGTAACTTCAGGAGAGGGCTTTACTTATACTCAATTTTCACTAATATTCACAATTGGTACTATAGTATCTGCATTATGCTCTCCTTTCATTGGAAAATTATACTCCACTCCTAAAGCAAATATAAAATTGCTATATGTAATAGGTATTATTTTAGTAGGTGTTGGATTTGCATCTATGTCTTTAGCTAAAGGAAATATATTCGCTTATTATGCGCTATCTATATTAGTTCAAATAGGTTCAGCTATAATATCAGCTATAGGAGTTCCTACACTTATAAATAGTTGGTTTACAGAAAATAAGGGTATTGCAATGGGTCTTGCATTCTCTGGTGGAGGACTTGGTAACATGATTCTTCAACAATTTGCAGGTAAATGGCTATCTAATCCATCAATTGGCTATAAAGGTGCTTATTTAAGATTCGGATTATTAGCTATAATAGTAGCATTACCAATAGCATTATTTGTAATGAGATTACCAAAGTCAAAATCTGAATTAGAAATGAATAAATCAAAGAAATCTAAAAAAACTTCTTCACAAAGCTCTAACTGGGGATATACTTTTGCAGAAGTTAGCAAAATAAAATACTTCTGGATTTTCGCAATATCATTTGTATTTGTAGGATTATATGTTGGTGGAATGGCATTACAATTTATACCATACCTACAAATATTAGAACAATCTAATGTATTAACTTTAGGATCAGCATTAATTGCCTCTCTATTTGGACTATTTTCAATATTTGGAAACCTTTGTGGTGGCGTTCTGTTTGATAAATTTGGTATAACAAAATCTCTTGTACTAGCGGAATTATTAGTTATAATTTGTGGTTTATCTTTAATATTTATTGGTAAGATAAATGCACTTGGATTTGTATTTGCAGTTTGTCTAGGCATATCTATGTTTTCATATATAATAGGACCATCTTATATGACTAGTGCTCTATTTGGTAACAAAGAATTTGGTACTATATTAGGTATTGTACAAATATTCTTTGCGGTTGGATTTGGTTCAGGTTCTACAGTATTTGGATTTATAGTTGATAAGTCTGGCTTTACAAATGCATGGATATCTACAATAATCTATGCTGTAATAGCTTATGCAGGATTATTATATTCTACTAGTTCGATAGTAAAAATGAATAAAGATAATAATGTAATTGAAACTAAAAAAATATCATAAACTTTTAAATTATAATTTTCAATACAAGTACAATAGTTTATATTTATGTTGTATCAAATACCTCCGCAATGTTTTATATCCAAGACACTGCAATATCTATTATTTATTATACTTACAATTACATAAATATCATATTGAGTTATTATGGCAAAGTTAACTTTTTTATAATAAAATTCTCTTAGTAAACCATTTTAATTTACATTAGTGCCTCTTTACTAAAATGCATAATTAAGTCTAATTGAAATATCAATACCTCGCCTGTCAATTGTACCGACAGGCTTATCTAAAATTTTTATACTTAAATCTGTAGCCATTGATTTCTAAAATGAATAACCTACTATTTTAGTATGATACTTAAATTCACTTACAATAACTGATTTTAAACTAATCTCTCTCATGAATCTTTGAACTATTTTAGTACTTTATCATTTTTTATAAAGAATTTGACGTATTTTAGATTCATCATAAATACTTTTTTGAAGTATAAAAAAACATATTGACTATTATATCAATATGTTTTTCGTGGATTTCAATGGTGGAGACGATTCACAAAAATCATATCCACGACTATATTTCTAATAACTGCTAATATATGTTTTAATGCCACTCTTCTACATCTGAATTAAAAGCTAAATTTTTTGCTGTAGTCCATCCACTTCTATCATCCATATCTCTACTATGCCTTATAGTATTTCCTGATGCATTATATACTTTTACACCTCTTCTTATAAATGCATTTACAACCATTTGTAAAGGATGATCTGAATTTTTACCTGAACATACAAAAGCTTTTTTATTCACTAACTCTCCCTCTGTAACTATATCACCTAATAAATCATTAAGTATTGATGGGCTAACGTTATGTCTACCTCCATGATGAGGCATTTCATATATTTGTACATTTTCCTTTATGGACTTTGAAATAGACTCTGAATAATCAATTGCCTCCCTAAGAGCTCTAATTCCAGCATCCCCTGTTAATAAAAACCTTTCTTTATCCATATCGCCTAAAATAACTGTACTTGTTTCATTATCAGGTTCTGTCTCTACATCCTCCCTTAACTTCTCATCTGACCAGCTTTCTTTAATTTTACTAATAATTTTAGTAAATTGTGATTCTAAAAATTCTATTAATGACCTATCTTCTTCAAGAGGTGTTTTATTTGACTCTACTAGTAAATCTAAGTAAAACTCTTTACTTGGCGATAAAACAGTTAATTTATTTTCTATAACATCTCCCTGAAAGATATCAAATATGGGAATGTTTTTCTCTTCTGCAATACTTTCTAATTCGGATATATATGTATAACTCTCCTTTAGTCTTTTTTTAAGGCTTTCTTTTGTTATTCTTCCATCGTTAACTTTATCATATAAACTCTCAATATGAACCCAAGGCCTATTCATATATAGAGTTTTAACTTTTACATTTTCTAAAATTTCTTTAAGCCCTGAACTATGATCTTTATGAGGATGTGAACAAATAACAAAATCAATACTATCATTTTCATCGCTTAAATAATATTGATTCAAATGACTTACTACTTGTTCCCCATGTTTCTTAAAACCTCCATCAAAAACTCCTTTCACATAATAATTATCATCTTTTTTCCACCTTACACAAATGGATGTTGCATCTTTAGTTTCTTCATTAACCCCTATAAATTCTAACTCGTATCCCAATTATATTCCTCCCTAACTTGATGTTATTATTTTATACCTTAATAAACAATACATAGCATATAAATATATTTGCTATAATAACTTACTTTATATGACAATATCATTGTTAGTTATTCACTTTAGATTTTGATTTTTCACTTAAATCATAAGCTATTACATTATAAACCATTCTTTTAGATTTGCTCTGCGCAGAAATATTACTTATTATTGCTATAATTAGTATGGATATAAAATACATAATAGAAAAATCAATCATTCTGAAAATTTGTGAAAATATCAAGTACATAACTATAATATTAATGCTAGATATATACAAGTCTCTACATAATAAATAATCTCTATTTGATATAAATATCATATCTTCATTTCTATATTTATGGTAGATTTTATACCATTGGCTATTTTCATATTTTTTTCTACTTTTTTCATCTAAGTTTGCTATTCTATTTTTTATCTCGATATATTCTGTACTTGCATCAATTCTGTTTATTCTATTATCTTTATGAGTGTCATTAAATATATTAGAAAAAACACTCTCCCCTGGTTGTGAAATTAATCCACATAGATTCAGAAACTTAGATTTAATGCCACTGCTATACATAGAATCCAGTAAGAAAGTAATTATAGACATAAACCCTGAAATTAGTGATATATTTAAGAAGTCTATTACGCTCTTCACATAATCTATATTACCTGTAGTTTCATTATAAAATATAATCTTCGACATAACTAAAATAAGTAATATATTAGCTATTATATATAATTTTAATTCCTTCTCTCTATAATCTTTTATATTATTCATATTTTTCCCCTTATAAATTTAATTAAACCACGAAAAACGTATTGATTAAATACTCAATACGTTTTTCGTGGATTTCAATGGTGGAGACGAGGGGAGTCGAACCCCTGTCCGCAAGTCCTTTCCTCGTTGCTTCTACGTGTGTAGCCAACTGTACTAGTATCTCGTCTTACATATCGCCCAGTGGCAGGCTATATGCTTGACCAGTCCCAATTAGTCCACTTTCGGTCGAGACACCCCGAGAGTAGTTCCCTGCATAGATGAAGTCCAGGCCTAGCCGGCAGGAGGGCGAGGCGGGACTAGCAGCACTATGCTGCTAAAGCGTAATTATCGTTTGCGTTTATTTTAAGTTCCCCAGTTTTTACGTGACCCAGAGTAACACGACACGCAACCCCAAGTTCCAAACCCACGTCGAAACCTTTACGCCCCCGTGGTATTTTATAGTCCTTGGACTTTACTTTCGCAAACCTTGTTTTCACCATTTATATTAAGTTGTGTTGTTGATATATATAATATAATACTTTTTAAAATAAAAAGCAATGTTATCTAATGGAATTTAAATTAGTATTTGTAACTACTATTAATATTTTCCTCTTAATTCTCTTTCTATGTTTCTTTGAGCATCTTTTTTAGCTAAATCTTGACGCTTGTCATATAGCTTTTTACCTTTTGCTAGGGCTAATTCTATCTTAACCTTACCATGTTTAAGGTACATACTTAAAGGTATTAATGAATATCCCTTAACAGTAGTTGCTCCTATAAGCTTTCTTATTTCATGCTTGTGAAGTAATAATTTTCTAACTCTAAGAGGATCTACGTTGAATCTATTTCCTTGCTCGTATGGGCTTATATGAACTTGTTTTAAAAATACTTCACTGTTATCTACAGATGCAAATCCATCAGTTAAGTTTACCTTACCTGCTCTTATAGATTTTACTTCTGTACCTTTTAATTCTATTCCACATTCATATGTTTCTTCTATGAAATATTCATGTCTTGCTTTTCTGTTTGTTGCAAGTGTTTTTGTTCCTGCCATACTCTCACCTCTTACTTATAAATTATTTACTAACATTTATTAGTAAAAATATACCATAAGTGCATTAAATAGTCAATACCACCCCCCTCTGTCGGTATCTCCGACGGAGGGTAGTATTTCGACTATTATATCATCTATTCTTCAATAGATTCTTTAGATTCTATTTCATTTTCATCTTCTAATTTGTATAAGATTTCAAAGTCTATTTCTCTTAAATCTACATTTACATTAGCAACCTTTATTCTAACTGGGTCACCTATTTTGTAAGTCTTTTTAGTTCTTTCTCCTATTATAGTATATGTCATATCGTCATAAATATAATAGTCATCTCCCATATTTGCTAATCTACTTAATCCCTCTACTGTATTTGGAAGTTCTATGAACATACCAAATGATGTTACACTTGATACGATACCATTGTATTCTTCTCCTACTTTGTCTTCCATATATACAGCTTTGTAGTAGTCTTTTACATCTCTTTCAGCAAGTTCTGCTGCTCTTTCTCTTTCTGATGATTGAGTTGATGCATATTCTACTGTGTGTGTAAGTTGTTCTTGTCTTTTATTGTTTATTTTATTATTTATATGTTCCTTCATTATTCTGTGTATTTGAAGGTCTGGATATCTTCTTATTGGAGAAGTGAAGTGACTGTAGTACTGTGCTGCTAGACCAAAGTGTCCACTACATTCTGGTGAATATCTAGCTTGTTTTAGTGAACGTAGCATTATTGTACTTATAGCTTCTTCTTCTCTTGTTCCTTTTATTTTTTCTATTATTGATTGTAGTGCTTTGGGATGTACTTCTTCTAAGTCTCCTTTTATAGTATACCCAAATGTAGATATAAATCTACTTAAGTCTTGCATTTTATCTGCTGATGGAGTTTCATGTATTCTATAAACAAATGGCATGTTTAACCAGAAGTAATGCTCTGCTACTGTTTCATTTGTTATAAGCATGAATTCTTCTATTATTTTGTTTGATATTCTTCTTTCGTAGTGTTTTATATCAGCTACTTTTCCTTCTGGTGTTAATATTATTTTAGCTTCTGGGAAGTCAAAGTCTATTGCTCCCCTTTGCTTTCTTCTATTCATTAGTATTTTAGCTAATATTTCAGCATTTTTAAATTCTTCTACTACGTGAGCGAATTTTTCTTTTAACTCTGCATCATCTTTTTCTAATATGTCTGATACTTCTGTATAAGTCATTCTAGCTTTTGAGTTTATTATTGTTTCTTTTATATCGTACTTTTTAACATTACCTTTTCTATCTATTTCCATAAATACTGATAATGTAAGCTTATCTTCATTTGGATTTAAACTACATACTCCATTTGAAAGAGTTTTAGGTAGCATTGGTATTACTGTATCCACTAAGTATACTGAAGTTGCTCTTTTTAATGCTTCTTTGTCTAGTTTGCTTTTTTCATGTACATAGTGAGTAACGTCTGCTATATGTACTCCTAGGCTAAAGTTTCCATTTGGAAGTACTTCTATAGATATAGCGTCGTCTAAGTCTTTTGCGTCTTCACCATCTATTGTGAATATGTTCATATCTCTTATATCTAATCTTCTTCTTATTTCTTCTTGTGTTATTGGCTGTGCTACACTTTCAGCTTCTTGTAATACTTTTTTAGGGAATTCCTCTGGTAATCCATGTGCTCTTATTATTGATAGTATTTCTACTTCTTTAGTTCCTTTTGGTCCTAATACTTCTACTATCTTACCTTCTGGCTTTCTTCCTTCTTGTGGCCATATAGTTATTTGACAAACTACTTTATCTCCAGCCTTTGCACCACTAAAGTATTTTTTAGGTATATATATATCTTGGTTAAATTTCTTTTCATCTGGGATTACAAATCCAAAGCTTTTACTTGGCTGGAATAATCCTACTACTTTTGTTATTTCTCTTTCAAGTATTTTTATTACAGCACCTTCTGCTCTTCTTTCATCTGTTGCTGGTTTTATTATTTCAGCTACTACTCTATCGTTATGCATAGCACTATTTGTTTCACTTGCTGGTATGAATAAGTCTTGAGTGTATTCTTCATCAGATTCTACAAATCCAAATCCTTTTCTATGAGCTACGAATTTTCCTACAAAGTATCCCATTGATTTTGGAGATGTTATTTTTCCCTTTTTAGTTTTACATATATATCCGTCTTCTTCTAATTCTTCTAAAAAATTATAAAACATTGGCATTTCAGTTGGGTGTATTTCAAATATTAATGCTAATTCTTCTTTTTTTAGAGGATTGTATGCTTTGTCATTTATTAAGCCTAATAAACGTTCTTTAAGTCCTGGTAACATTTGTGCTTCCTCCTAAATTTATTTTTAAATTTGTTATTACTTAGTTTGTGTATTTACATACTTTATTAGTATTATAATTTTATTTATTTTTTACTACTTATATTTAAAATATATACTTTTTTAGTAAATATAATACTTATAAAAAATTTTATGTTAAAGAAAACTATTCTTATTAGTCTATTGTATATAAAAAAGCAATTTATTCCAATACAATAGCCATATTTTGTAATTTATATTTTATTTTTATATGAGTTTATATATTTATTCATGTAATTATAGGTATTTTCATATTAAAAAGCTCATGTTTATATATTTTTATAACGCATGAGCTTTATATTATATAATTTATATTTTTTTTATTAATCATAAAGTCCATTTAATACTCTACTTACTGTTGCTTTACTCCATTTTGTTCTCTTTGATATTTCACTATAGCTTAGCTTACAAACTCTTAAGTCTTTTATAAGTTGTATATCTCTATCTGAAATTTGTTTATCTCTTGGTTTTAGAGTATTTTTACTGTCTCTTAATCTTAAGATCTCTGATTTTAATCTTTCTATTTCTACGTCTTTTAATTGTAGTTTGTACTCATAATTATCTCTCATATCATTGAATTCTAATATATAGTTTCTTTTCCATTCATCATCTTGCTTCATCTTAAACACAGCCATAGTTATACCTCCTTGTTTCCATTGTTTTGTAACATCTTTAATCATTTATTTCTTTATGTAACCTAAAAAATCCTTGTTAAATTCAAGATAAGAGTGTATAAAATTCTTGTATTTTTCAACACTTTCAACTAGTAAATTTCAATATATTCTTAGATATTAGTACTTTAAGGTTATACTTTTTGTTTTGATATCATAAATTGTTTTATTTTACTTTATTTTTTTTAGATAACTATGGGTTATTAGGTAGATTTCTTGATTTGCAAGTGCTACTATTTAGTTAATTAGTTTATAGGGAGTGTTTTTATGAGTAAGTTTTGGGATAAATTTTCTTTTTATAATCGTCTTACTTTCAAACCTATCATTATTCGGTCTGTCCTTTTTTTTATAATTGGATTAATTTTTGAGTTTTATGAGTTTCCTAATCAAAATTTTTGTTTTTTAGTTATTACCATCGTTTCAATTACTATGCTTTTTGTGTCTGTTTATAATAAAATTAAGCATATTCCTTATGTATGTAAAAATTGTAGTCATAAGTTTTATATTAAGTTTCATCAGATGTTTGCTATAAATTCTGTTCTTCAATCTAGATTAAAGTGTCCTTTTTGTAATCGTGTTACTTGGGCTGATATTTATATAGAAGAAATTGATGAAAAAAATTAAAGACAACTACTAGTTGTAGCTGCCTCTTTAAAAATTAAATTTAATTTTTAAATCTTAATTTTTATTAAATAATGGCCAATTATTTAATATTATTTTACTAAAAGCATTGCTATTGCATTTATAAAGAATAGTACCCCTGCTACCTTAGTTGTTCTTGCTAAGAATGCTTCTTTTCCTTTCGGCTTGAAGTAACTTTGGTTACCTTCTCCACCAAATTGTGAAGGAACTGCACTTTTTGTATCTTGTGGCATTATGCTTACTACAAGAATTATAGATAGTACTACTTGTACTCCCATTAATATCATACCTAAATCCATCTATATTCCCTCCTTTCCTTCATTAATTGTAGGTTTGTCTTACACTTTAATATATCATATAACCCTAGTGTATTCAAGGTATACAGTATAGTTTGATGTTTTCTGTAATTGTTTTATATTGTATCTTTTCTTTTGTAACACTATGTTGCAATCCATAAAATATTAATAAATTTTATTATATGTAAAAAGGGGCTTAGATAATCTAAACCCCTTTTATATTACTTTTATTTAATTATTTTTTTAAGTTGTAGAAAGATTTTAATCCACAGTATCTAGCTTGCTCACCAACTGTTTCTTCTATTCTTAATAATTGGTTGTATTTAGCTACTCTATCAGTTCTTGATGGAGCACCAGTTTTTATTTGCCCAGCATTTACTGCTACTGCTAAGTCAGCTATAGTAGTATCTTCAGTTTCTCCTGATCTATGAGATATAACTGCAGTGTATCCAGCTCTCTTAGCCATTTCTATAGCATCTAAAGTTTCAGTTATTGTTCCTATTTGGTTAACTTTAACTAATATAGAGTTAGCTACACCAGCTTCTATTCCTCTTTCTAATCTTTCAGTATTAGTTACGAATAAATCGTCTCCAACTAATTGTAATTTGTTTCCTAATCTATCAGTTAATAACTTCCATCCATCCCAATCTTCTTCATCTAATCCATCTTCTATAGTTATTATTGGGAAGTTGTTAGCCCAATCTTCATATAAATTAACCATTTCTTCAGCAGTTAATTCTCTACCTTCTCCAGCTAAAACATATTTTTTAGTTTCTTTGTTGTACATTTCTGTAGCAGCAACGTCAAGACCTAATCTTACGTCATCTCCTGGCTTGTATCCAGCTTTTTCTATAGCTTCAACTATTAATTCTAAAGCTTCTCTGTTTGATCCTAAGTTTGGAGCGAATCCACCTTCGTCACCTACACCACAAGCTAATCCTCTTTCTCCTAAAACTTTCTTTAATGAATGGAATACTTCTGCACCCATTCTTAATCCTTCTTTAAATGTTTTAGCTCCAACTGGTAATATCATGAACTCTTGTACGTCAACGTTATTATCAGCATGTTCTCCACCATTTAATATGTTCATCATTGGCACTGGTAATTGCTTAGCATTTACTCCACCTATGTATTGGAATAATGGTAATCCTACTTCATCAGCAGCAGCTCTAGCTACAGCCATAGAAACACCTAATATTGCGTTAGCTCCTAACTTACCTTTGTTTGGAGTTCCATCTAATTCTATCATTAATGCATCTATTCCTGGTTGGTCAAATGCATCCATTCCTTCTAATTCAGGAGCTATTATTTCATTTACATTAGCAACAGCTTTTTCAGTACCTTTTCCTAAGTATCTTGACTTGTCGCCATCTCTTAACTCAACAGCTTCAAAAGCTCCTGTTGATGCTCCTGATGGAACTATTGCTCTACCTTGAGCTCCACTTTCTAAAGCTACTTCAACCTCTACAGTTGGATTTCCTCTTGAGTCTAATACTTCTCTAGCATATACTAATTCTATAACTGACATGTTTGTATCTCCCTTCGATTTTAAATGGTTTATTTGCTACTTTTAATGTCTAAATTTTAAAAATTAAGTAAACTACTTAATATTATACCTATTTTTAAGAATATAATATCTTATATTTAATAAAAAAATTCTTTGATGGGGTTTTATATTTTATTATTTTATAGTTTTAATTTTAAAATTTATTTTATTATTAAAGATTCACCAGTCATTTGTTCTGGTTTATCTAAATTCATCATTTCTAATATTGTAGGTGCTATATCACATAATCTTCCGCCTTCTCTTAGGCTTAATGATTTATCTTTTTCTCCTACTAATATAAATGGTACTGGATTTGTAGAGTGTGCTGTTATAGTAGATTTAGTTTCTGGGTCTTGCATAAGTTCTACATTACCATGGTCAGCAGTTATTATAGCCTCTCCACCTTTAGAAAGTATCTTTTCTACTACCTTTCCTACACATTCATCTACAGTTTCAACAGCTTTTATTGCTGCTTTTATTACACCTGTATGTCCTACCATATCAGGATTTGCGAAATTTACAACTATAAAGTCGTATTTGTCTTCATCTATTTTAGCAAGTAACTTATCTGTTACTTCATAAGCACTCATCTCTGGTTGTAAATCATAAGTTGCAACCTTTGGCGATGGTACTAGTTCTCTATCTTCACCTTCATTAGGTTCTTCAACTCCACCATTGAAGAAGAATGTAACGTGAGCGTATTTTTCAGTTTCTGCTGTTCTTAATTGCTTTTTACCGTTTTTCGCTAAATATTCCCCTAATGTATTTTCAAGGCTTTGAGGTTTAAATGCTACATGTACATTTTTTATAGTTATGTCATATGTAGTTAAACATGTAAAGTATGTTTTCATGTTTGGTCTCTCAAATCCTGTAAAATCTGTATCTACTATTGCTCTAGTTATCTCCCTAGCTCTATCTGGTCTAAAGTTACCAAATACTATTGAATCCCCTTCTTTTATAAGACCTACTGGGTGTCCATTTTCTACTATAACTGTTGGAAGAACGAATTCATCATTCTTATCTTCTGCATAAGAGTTTTCTACAGCTTCTTTTGCACTAGATGCAGTTAATCCTTTTCCATTAACCATTGCATCATATGCAAGCTTAATTCTATCCCATCTCTTATCTCTGTCCATAGCATAGTATCTTCCAGAAACTGAAGCAAATTTACCTACTCCAAGTTCTTTCATGTAGTCTTCTACATCTTGTATATATTTTAATGCGCTTTTAGGATCTGTATCTCTACCATCTGTGAATGCATGTACATATACATTTTCAACACCATTTTCTTTGGCCATCTTTAAAATGCCTTTTAAATGGTCTATATGTGAATGTACTCCACCATCAGATACTAATCCCATTAAATGAAGTGCGCTAGTCTTAGCATTTTTCATAGTTTCTAGTAAGACTTCGTTTTTGAATAAATCTCCATCTTCTATTGCCTTACTAACTCTAGTTAAGTCTTGATATACTATTCTTCCTGCCCCAATGTTAGTGTGTCCTACTTCTGAGTTACCCATTTGTCCATTTGGAAGACCTACATCAAGTCCACTAGCACTTATTAAAGTGTGCGGATATTCTTTTATTAAGTTGTCTAGATTAGGAGTATTTGCATTTAGTACAGCGTTTCCGTCTACTATTTTGCTTTCTCCAAAACCATCCATTATTATTAATGCTATAGGCTTTTTCATAGTTTCCTCTCCTTAGTAGTTAACAAGTTGAGTGTAGTCACTTGCTTCTAAGCTAGCTCCACCAACTAATGCTCCATCTATATCACTTTGACCCATTATTTCAGCTACGTTAGCAGGCTTAACACTTCCACCGTATTGAATTCTAACTTCGTTAGCTAGGTCTCCGTATATATCTTTTACAACTTCTCTTATGTATTTTATTACATCATTAGCATCTTCACTAGTTGCAGTCTTTCCAGTTCCTATAGCCCATATTGGCTCATATGCTATAACAACCTTAGCTAAATCTTCTTTAGCCACGTTTTCTAAAGCTTTTTCAACTTGAACTTTACAAACTGCTTTAGTTTCTCCGGCTTCTCTTTCTTCTAAAGTTTCACCAACACATAATATTGGATCTATTGAAACTTCTAAAGCTTTTAAAACTTTTTTATTTACTGTTTCATTAGTTTCGTTGAAGTATTGTCTTCTTTCTGAGTGTCCTATTACAACATAGTCTATATCTAATTCTTTTAACATAAGTGGTGATACTTCTCCAGTGAATGCCCCTTTTTCTTCAAAGTGCATATTTTGAGCACCTATCTTTATGTTAGTTCCTTTAGTTGCTTCCTTTAAGTCTTTTAATAAAGTGAAAGGTGCACATATTACAGCTTCTACTTTATCATTGTTTACTTTATCTTTAACTTCATTCACAAAAGCTATACCTTCTGCTATAGTTTTGTGCATTTTCCAGTTTCCTGCTATTATAGGCTTTCTCATTTTTTACTCCTCCACTTTTGATTAAACCCAAGAGAAACCTTATTTAAGATTTCCCTAGATTTAATAAATATTTATTAAGGCAGCTCTACCTATTAAGGTAAAACTAAACTGTGGTCATATATATAAATGTTTGACAAATAAATGTCTTACGATAATTTTCAAATTTATTTGTTATCTAAAGCTACTATACCTGGTAATTCTTTACCTTCTAAGAATTCTAAAGAAGCTCCTCCACCTGTTGATACGTGAGTCATCTTATCTCCAAATCCTAATTGGTTAACTGCAGCAGCACTATCTCCACCACCTATTACAGTAGTAGCATCAGTTAAATCTGCCATAGCTTTAGCAACAGCTAATGTACCTTTATTGAAGTTTTCGAACTCGAATACTCCCATTGGTCCATTCCATACTATTGTTTTAGAGTTTTTAACTGTATTTACATATAACTCTATTGTTTTAGGTCCTATATCTAGTCCCATGAATCCTTCTGGTATATTTGCATCTTCAGTTATAACTGGTTTAACATCAGCAAATTTATCAGCAACAGCGTTGTCTATTGGTAATAATAACTTAACGCCTTTTTCTTCTGCTTTTTTCATCATTTCTCTAGCATAGTCTACTTTTTCTTCTTCTACTAGAGAAGTTCCTATTTCATATCCTTGTGCTTTTAAGAATGTATAAGCCATTCCTCCACCTATTATTAGGTTGTCTACTTTTTCTAATAATTGTTCTATAACAGCTATCTTATCAGATACCTTAGCTCCTCCAAGTATAGCAGTAAAAGGTCTTACTGGTGTTTCAACAGCTTCTCCTAAGAACTTTAATTCCTTTTGGATTAAGTATCCACAAGCTCTTTCTTCTAAGAACTCACCAGCTCCTACTGTTGAACAGTGTGCTCTATGAGCAGTTCCGAATGCATCGTTTACAAATATTTCAGCAAGTGATGCTAATTCTTTTGAGAAATTTTCTTCGTTTTTAGTTTCTTCTTTTCTATATCTAGTGTTTTGTAGTAATACTACATCACCATTTTCCATCTTTTCTACAGCAGCTTTTGCATTTTCTCCTACAACGTTATCATCAGCTGCAAATACAACTTCTTTACCTAACATTTCTGATAGTCTAGTAGCTACTGGTGCTAAAGATAATTCTGGCTTAGCTTCTCCTTTTGGTTTTCCTAAGTGAGAACATAATATAACTTTTGCTCCATTTTCTATTAAGTATTTTATTGTTGGTAAAGCTCCGTTTAATCTGTTTTCATCTGTTATAACGCCATCTTTTAGAGGCACATTGAAATCACATCTTACTAAAACTTTTTTTCCACATACATTTATATCTTCTATAGTCTTTTTATTAAGCATTGACATATTTATCTCTCTCCTTTTAAATCGAGCTAACCCATTGTTAAAATGAATAATCTTTCCATAACACCGAATTTAGCATACCTTATTTTTAGTTGTTATTTGTTGTAAGTCTCTTTTAAAAAAGTCCTAAGCCTGTAGTTTAAACTACAAGCCTGGACTCTATATTAAATTACTTAGCTAAACCAGCAAAGTATCCTAATGTTCTTATTAATTGAGCAGTGTAAGACATTTCATTGTCATACCAAGAAGTAACTTTAACTAATTGTTGTCCGTCTACTTCCATAACTCTTGTTTGAGTTGCATCAAATAATGAACCAAAGTCTATTCCTATTATATCTGAAGATACTAATGGCTCTTCAGTATATCCAAATGATTCATTTGAAGCAGCTTTCATAGTAGCGTTTATTTCTTCTACTGTAACTTTTTTGTCTAATGTACAAACTAATTCAGTTAAAGAACCAGTTATAACTGGAACTCTTTGAGCTCCTCCGTCTAATTTACCTTTTAATTCTGGTATAACTAAACCTATAGCTTTTGCAGCACCTGTAGTGTTAGGAACTATACTTGCAGCAGCAGCTCTAGCTCTTCTTAAATCTCCCTTAGCGTGAGGACCATCTAATGTATTTTGGTCATTAGTGTATGCATGTATTGTAGTCATGAATCCTTTTTGTAATCCAAATGCATCGTTTAATGCTTTAGCCATTGGTGCTAAGCAGTTAGTTGTACAAGATGCCCCTGATATAACAGTCTCTGTTCCATCTAATACATCATGGTTAACATTGAATACTACAGTTTTTAAATCTCCTGTAGCTGGTGCAGATATAACAACTTTTTTAGCTCCAGCTTCTAAATGAAGTCCAGCCTTCTCTTGAGAAGTAAAGAATCCAGTACACTCTAATACTATATCAACTCCAAGCTCAGCCCATGGTAAATCAGCTGGGTTTCTTTCAGCAGTAACTTTTATTTCATGTCCATTAACTACGAAAGCACCTTCTTTAACTTCTATTTCACCATTGAATCTTCCTTGTGCAGAGTCATACTTAAATAAGTGAGCTAATGTTTTAGCATCTGTTAAGTCGTTTATAGCAACAACTTCAAACTTATCTGTTTGCTCCATTAATTTTCTTAAAGCTAATCTTCCTATTCTACCAAATCCGTTTATAGCAACTTTAACCATAATGCTACCTCCTAAATTGTGTATAAAATATATTTTTACTAGCAATTGCTAGTTGTAAACTATTGTAATAACTCTAATATTCTATTTGCACTTTCTTCATCTGTTACTAATGATATGTTTTTATTGATATTTGTCATAGCTATAAAAGATTCTGCTTTTTGAGTTCCAGCAAATATAGCTATGTTTTCTTTAGCTTTTTTGAAAGTATCTAGATGTATCCCTACAGTATTTAGCTTGCATACTATTTCACCATTTTTATTGAAATAGTGTCCAAATGCTTCCCCTATTGCATCTTTATCAATAAGTTCTTGTATTCTTTCTTCTGGAAGCCTTCTTTTTTTGGCCATCTCCAGTGCAATTCCAATTCCAAACACTAATACATCAGTTTTTTCGATCATATCTAAAGTATTTTTTATTTGAGGCTCTTGTGTAAGTGTTTTCATAGCCTCTGTACCTAGTTCATCAGGTATATGTAATAATTTGTAGTTTGCTCCTAATTTCTTACTTGTTGTCGCTACTATGTTATTAGATTGACTCACTACATCTTTTCCCATACTACCTCTTGCAGGTACTACAGTTGTATTTTCGTATTTTTTGTCAGTCTTTATAGCATTTGAAAACTCTAACATAGTACTTCCACCTGTTATAGAAACTACATCTCCATCTTTTAAGATACTTAAGAAATACTCTGATCCTAGTTTTGCTATATCTTTTATTAAGCTAGGATTTTGATCATAGCTACCAGGCACTAGTAAAACTTTCTTTATTCCAAGCTTTTCTTTTACCTTTTCTTGTAGCGTTGATAATCCCATGATATCGTTCATGATATCTTTAAGCTCTTCTAAAAGATCCATACCTTCTTGAGTCATGGTCATTCCAGATACTGCTACCTCTATAAGACCTTGTTCTTTTAGAAACTCAGTTTCTGATCTTACGACCCTTTCACTAATTCCTAAAACATTTGATAAGGTTCTCCTACCTATTGGTTCACTCAAGGATATCTGTCTTAAAATAGAGTATCTTTTCTCCATTAGCTCTATAACTTGTGGAATTAGTTTTTGTTGAATTTTTATTAAGTTATTCATATTGTCTCCTTCATCAACGTCCACCGAGGGACTTTTTATGTCCCCGTGTATTTTTTTAGTCCCACAAGATAATTTTATTGTAAATGAAATGTAAATATATTTCAATAGTTTTTGAGATATTTTTATTTTTATTTTCTAATACTAGTATTGTTTTCTCTTACTTGAAGATGGTATTTTAAGCTCTTCTCTATATTTAGCAATCGTTCTCCTAGCTATATTAATCCCTTCTTCTTTTAACATACTTGCTATCTTGTCGTCACTTAATGGCTTTTTCTTATTTTCCGCTTTTATTTTATCCTGTATCATTTTTTTTATGCTTAAGCTAGATGTACCCTCATCTTTATTAGATTCTATAGCGCTACTAAAAAAATATCTAAATTCAAATATTCCAAAAGTTGTTAGCATATACTTTCCATTTACACCTCTACTTATTGTAGATTCATGAAAACCTAATCTATCAGCAATATCTTTCATCCTCATAGGCTTTATATACCTGACTCCATTTTCAAAAAACTCTCGTTGAGACTTTACAATTTCTTTTGCTATTTTCATAATTGTACTATTTCTACTTTCTATGCTCTTAATTAGCATTGTCGCTGAATTTAATTTTTCCTTTATAAACGACTTTGCACTATTATCTGAGCTTGCATTTTTTAGTATTTCTTTATAAAAATTATTTATGTTTAATTGATAGTTATCGTTAGTATTTCTATATACTATAAACTCCCCATCTAATTTTTCGACTATTACATCTGGATGTATATACATACTACTTTCTTTACTAACAGATATACCTGGCTTTGGATTTAGACTTTTAACTATTTCCATCATATCTACACACTGTTGCAGAGATATTTTGTATTTTTTACTAATATCCCTATATTTATTATTTCCTATCAATTCTAAGTCATTTAATATAATTTTTTCTAATATTTCATTGTCTATACCTAAATTTCTTATTTGTATAATTAAGCATTCTGATATGTTTCTTGCTCCTACACCATTTGGTTCTAATTGTTGTATATTTAATAAGCAGCTTTCAAATAACTCTTTATCTATATTTAATTCACTTATTATTTCTTCTTCATTTACTCTTAAATATCCATCTTCATCTAGACTGTCGATAATATAGTCACAAACTTCCATTTCTTTTTTACTTAGCTTATATAAACTTATATGAAAATGTAAGTCTTCATATAAGCTTGATGAATACTTTACCATATTTTCAAAGCTAACTTCATTATCCCTGTTGTAGCTAACCTCATTTTTATCATATAAGTTGGACTTTTCAATATTTTTAATATATGCTTCCCAATCTATTTCTGTAGTTTTTTCTGCATCTATTAAAGGATTTTCTTCACATTCTCTTTTTATTTCTTCGTCTAGCTCTAACTTACTCATATTTAGTATAGCTAATGATTGCTTTAACTGAGTCGTCATTACTAGGCTTTGAGATTGAGTTAGTTCCAGTCCTTGGTTAAAGTTCATTACCTATTTCACCCCATTGTTATATGTAATTTTTTATAATAAAAAAGCTCTTTTGCATAAGTATATTTTACCATTTAATAAGGTACTTAGCAAAAGAGCTTATTTTTTAGTTTTCTAAGCTATTTAATAGTTCTATTAATTCTTCTTCATTAAAATTATATTTTGAGTTACAGAATTGACATCCTATTTCAGCTTTTTTATCTTCTTCTATTATTTCTTGAAGTTGTCTCTTTCCTATAGAAACTAGCGCTTCTCCAACTTTTTCTTTTGAACATTCACATTCAAATCCAACTTCTATTTTATCTAATATTCTTGGTTTTAGTCCTTCTAATACTATACTTAATATATCTTCTGGAGTTTTTCCTTCTAACATCATATTTGTTATTGAGTCTAACTTAGATATATTTTGCTCTAGTTGAGATATTATCTCTTCTGTTGCATCTGGCATAAGCTGAACAACAAATCCTCCTGCATGTTCTACTTCATACTCTGTTGTAAGAACACCTAATGATACTACAGATGGTGTTTGCTCTGATAATGCAAAATAATGTGTGAAGTCTTCTGCTATTTCACCGCTTACAAGTGGGTATGCTCCATTGTAAGGCTCTCTAAGACCTAAGTCCTTTATAACCTTAACTACTCCATCAGTTCCTACTGCTGCAGCCACGTTAAGCTTTCCATTTTCATAATCTGGTACTTCTACTTGTGGATTTTGAACATATCCTTTTACCATTCCTGTAGAATCAGATGTTGTAAGTATAGTTCCTATTGGACCTCCACCTTTTATTATAACAGTAACCTTGTCACCTTTATTTTTCATCATTAACCCCATTATTGATGTTGCTGTTAATGTTCTCCCTAAAGCCGCTGTTGCAACCTTTGTTGTACCATGTACTTCTCTTGCTTTTTCTACAAGGTTAGTAGTAGTTGCTACGAAAGCTCTAACTTGACCTTCTCCTGCAGTTGCTCTTATTACATAATCCTTCATAACAATTCCTCCATATATGCCTTTATTTTCTACCTACAAAGAATATTCTTTCACTATCTTCTTTTGGTGCTTCAAATGTAAAATCTGAATATACTTTTATATCTTTAAATCCTACTGATTGTAACATGTCTAATATCTCTTCTTCTGTATATGCTCTTTGTTGATGAACCTCTTCAAATCTTTCAAATCTACCATCTTCATCTTTTACAAAGAAGGCTAATTCCATTTCTACTAGATTTTCTTCATCATCAAAGTAGTTTTGCCACATATAAGCTATGTCTTCCCTATTTTCTCCATACATGTTATTTCCAAGTACAGATGATAACTTATAAAATGAACTTATATCAAATATAAATAATCCATTTTCTTTTAAAAGCTCGTATGTCTTTTTAAATACATTTTCTAAATCTTCATCGTATGTTATATAATTGAATCCATCACAAGCACATAATACACAGTCTAAATTTGTTATATCAAAATCTAGTTCAGCTATATCTTGTTGTAGTAATACTAGTTCTACACCTTCTTTTTCTGCTTTTTCTCTAGCTACCCCAAGCATTTCTTCTGATATATCTATTCCTGCGATATCATAGTTTTTCTTAGTTAATGGTATAGTTAAGTTACCTGTACCACAAGCTAATTCTAATATATTTTGTACTTTAGTATCTTCTTTTTCTATTATCTTTTCTATATAATCAACCCATCCATTATAATCAACTTCATTCATAAGCTCATCATAAATAAATGCAAAATCTTTATACTGATCCATCCTCTTTATTTGACTCCTCCATCTTTTTCTTTTGTTTTTTTCTAGATGTGAGTATTCCACCAATTCTTCCAGCTTCTTTAGCTGTAAGACCTGCCCAGCCTAATTCATTTACCTTGTCTATTAGACCTAGTTCTGATGCTATCTCATATTTCATTATATCATTGTCTGTCAATATTTTTTTCTTTTTAGATTTACTTGCACTTTTTTTACCTGGTTTATTTAAATCCATAAAAAACACCCCTTTACATATTCGTATTTTTGTCATTTAAACAAAATTTATACAAATATTTATAGGGGTATACTTCACTTATAAAAAATTCATTTCTTGAATTATATATTAGATTATACTTATTTGATGATCTTAATATAAAAAAATAAATTTATTCTAATATATGGACTTCTTATACTCTAATAATTTTATAAAAGTTTCTAGTCCATTTATTAAAACTTCTTCATCAAAGTTAAAATTAATATTATGAAGGCCATTGACAAAACCTTTTTCTATATTTCTTGCTCCTAACATAAAAAATAATCCCGGTACTTCTTTTTGATAATATGAGAAATCTTCTGATATCATAAGTGGGTCAAGTTGTATTAACTTATCTTTATCTACTATATTTGTAAATTCTTCATATAACTTTTTATCATTGTTAACAGCTGGATAATCATCTCTTATTTTTAAATCTATTTTGCAATTATATAAAACTTCTATTCCTTTACATATATCTATTATTCTTTTTTTAATTTTGCTATATACTTCTGGCTTAAATGTTCTTATTGTACCTTGTAAACTAACATTTTCAGCTATAATATTTCTTCTTATTCCTCCATTTATAACACCTATACTAAGTACAGCTGTATCAATGGGGCTTACATTTCTAGATATTATAGTTTGCAGGCTGGTAACTAAGTTTGAGGCAACTACAACTCCATCTATTCCATTTTGAGGCATTGCACCATGCCCACTTTTAGTATATATGTCTATATCTAAATCCCCTGCTTGTGCCATGAAATATCCACTTCTTACTCCTATATATCCTGTTTCTATATCTGGATATATATGAAGCCCATAAATTTCATCTATATTATATTCCTTTATTATTCCTGATTCAATCAAATCATTAGCTCCACCTGGACCTTCTTCTGCTTGTTGAAATATGAATACTATATCATCCTGCAATTTATCTTTATTTATACTGATAAACTCTATAAGGCCTAATAATATGCTCATATGTCCATCATGTCCACATAAGTGCTTTGGTCCATCATCCGTTAACAATCCATCCATATCTGCTCTAAATGCTATAGTTTTTTTACTATTATTTCCTTTTATAATTCCCACAATAGATGTGTCTAAATATTCTTTATATGATACATTTATTTCATCTAAATAACGCTTTATATATTTTGATGTCTTAAATTCTTTTCTTCCTATCTCCGCAATGGAATTTAATATCTTTCTATGTTTATTAATCTTACTTTCCAAAGGTATATTTTTTATCATATACTCCCTCCCTTAAAAATTCAATTAATCTGATTATACTTATAATCTATTTTTAAAGATATAAAAAAAGACCCTCGTAAGGATCTTTAAAAATAATATATATTATTAAAAATAAGGACAGTTTTATATTTAATACAAAAGCTTTATATCCCACATAAGAGTTAATCACTTGACTATTTTATTCTTTACTATGCATATTGTAAGTAATTTTTGCATTTTGGGGATCATTTCTATCCCATCTTTCTTCAAATGTACGCTTATATCCAATTGTTTTTATCTTCCATTCTCCATTGACTTTTTCATAACTTTCACGATAAAATGCTCCGCCTCTAATTCCCATATTTCTATCTAATAATATTAAATTATCTCCTAAGTACCAATATGCAAAAGCTTTAGTATCACTTTCAAATTCTATTTCAGGAGTATGACATTGATGCATAGTTATATGTTCTTGCGGCATGCAAGTTCTAAAGAAATTTACAACTTCTTCCTTCCCTGTAAAAGAAAGTTTTCCATCTGAGTAACTTGTAGTTACATCCTCACAAAAACATTCTCCTATTGTATCCCATAACTTTGAATCTAAACAACGTAGATACTTTCCCTTCAAACTTTTTATAAATTCTATATCTTTAAGTCTTGTAATTTCCTTTTCCATTTCTATTAATCTTTGTTCTAGCTTTTCAATAGTACTCATACTGGCTCCCCCTATTTAATTTTTAATTTGCAAGCTCTTTTTCGCCATCTAAATTTTCTACATCTCCTATTTTTCTTGCAAGTATTGCTCCTGCCTCAATAGCATGATGTACTTGTCCTGGTTTATTTGCATCTCCTATAAGGTGTACTTCAACATCTTTTAATTCCTCTGCTAAATTATTTATTGGTTTTGCACCACAACAGAAAATTATTTTACTAAAACCATTTAGTACTTCTTCTTTTCCATCTTTTTCAACTATAACTCCTGTACCATCCTCTGTAATTTCTAAAAGCTTTGTATTAGTACTCATTACAACGCCTTTTTCATTAAGCATTTTCATAAGAGGTACTTTATTATTTGGGCATAGATTTGGTGCAATTTCACCTAACATTTCAATCATATGGATTTGTACAGGTCCTACTGCATTGTGTAATATTGTTTCAGTAACTTCACATCCTACAAGACTTCCTCCAACTACAAGAACCTTTCCATGTATTGCATCTTTAACTTTTGCAGATAATACATCACTACCTGTAATAACCTCAATATTTTCTATTCCTTTTACTTTAGGTATAAATGGAGTTGAACCAGTTGATATAATACATACATCTGCATTTAATTCTTTTATATACTCAGCTGTTGCTTCTGTATTTAATTTTACTTCTACATTAGATTTTTCAACTTGAGTTTTTAAATATTTAACCCATCTTGTTAAATCTTGTTTGTGAGGAGGAATAGCTGCAAGATTTATTTGGCCTCCAAGCCTATCTGATTTTTCAATTAAAGTAACTTTATGACCTCTTTTAGCTGCAATTCTTGCAGTTTCTAAGCCAGCTGGTCCACCACCTACTATTACTACATTTTTCTTTATTTTTGCTTCTGTAATAGTCATTTCTTTTTCACGACCAAGTTCAGGGTTTATTGCACATTTTGCAACTGGATTAGATCTTTCTCTTGTTATACAAGGTCCGCCACAACTTGCACATGGTCTTATATCTTCATATCTTCCTTCAAACCCTTTATTTACAAGTTCAGGGTCTGCAAGTAAAGGTCTACCAAATACTACTCCATCTACAACTTCTCTTTCAACTAAATTTTCACCAAGTTTTATATCATTAATCTTACCAACTACAAATACAGGTACTTTAGAAACTTTTTTAATAGCTTCAGCTTCTTTTATATTTACTCCTGGTGATTCATAATGGCAAGGAATTATTTTCCAACATAACTCGTATTGAGTACCTCCAGAAATTTCAAAAGCATCTACCCCTGCTTCTACAAATTTAGGTACTAAATACAACATATCATTTAATGTATTTCCACCTAATACTCTTTCATCGCCGGAAATTCTCATAAGTATAGGGAAATCATCTCCAGCTTTTTTCTTTATATTTTTAATTACATCAAAAGCAAATTTAGCTCTACCGTCTAAATTACCTCCATAGCAATCTGTTCTTTTATTTCTAAGTGGAGATAAGAAAGAACCTGCTAACATATATGCATGGGCACAGTGAAACTCTACCCCGTCGCAACCTGCTTCTTTAGCTCTTCTTGCAGCATCACCATATTGCTCAACTATAGCTTCAATTTCTTCTACTTTAAGTTCTCTAACTGATTTTCCTAAACTATTTATATAGTTTGAAGAAGCTACTGGTGTTTTACCAAACATCCATGAAATAGATTCAGGTCCTGGATGTGTAATTTGAGGAAATAATTTTGAACCATTTGCATGAATTTCATCTACAAACGATTTGAATTTAGGGATAAATTTATCTTCTCCTAAACTAATTGTAAATCCTAAATATGGAACTGAGCTATCCACTGTAACTGCGTCTACAACAATAAGACCTACTCCACCCTTGGCTCTTTCAATCCAGAAGTCTTGAAGTCTTGAACTTACATTTCCATCTTTTTCTTCATAGCCAAGGCTCATAGGCGCCATTAAAACTCTATTTTTTATTTCAACATTGCCTATGTTAATTGGTGTATATAGTTTAAAATTATCCATAATTACTTCTCCCTTAAATAAATTTTAATAGTTGTTTTGAATTTTATTAGGTGTAATTATTTGGAATTTAATTGTTTTAAATTCTATTATTTTGAATTAATTAAGTTTAATCTGAATATTTGAATAGTATAAAATGTAACTGTTTTGAATTTTATTGAAAATAATATGTTTTTAAGTATTAAAAGTATATTTCAATTTCATTGTAGCAACCCTTTTCATATACCGCAACACTATTTTAAAGTTATTTTATTAAAAATAAACTATAAATATGCTAAAAGTTCAATTTTTACATATATTTCAACTTATTTTTTATAAATTTTCTATATCATTGCATTCTTAATGTCGCACTATATGGAACAATTATTTTTTATTTTTTTATTTAAATTATGCTATACTATAAGAAAAAAATTATATATTTCGAAAGGGGTTTATATAAGTTTGTCTTCTTTACAAAGTTTAGATAGGGCTTTAGATATATTAAGTCTTATTCATTCAAATGGTGGTAAAATGTCCGTTTCTTCTATTGCTGAAGTTATGAACTTACACAGAAGTACTGTTCATAGAACTTTAACCACAATGTATCAAAAAGATTTTCTATCAAAAGATCCTAAAACAGGTCTGTATACAATAGGTAGTAAAGCGCTCATTCTTGGATTTTCAGCTGCTAATAATTTACCAATAGCTACTACTGCAAGACCATATATGGCATTTTTAGCAGAAAAATATAGCAACTCAGTTTCTCTATCCGTAATTGAAGGTTCAAATGTTTTTGTGATAGGAAACTACTCTGGTTACTACACTACAACTTTTTATTCACTACATGAGGATCCTCTAAATTGTGAGGCTTATCGTCCTGCCGTAGCTCATTGTATGTTAGCTTATAACTGCCAGTTGGAATCTTCTAATGAAGCAATACAAATTTACCTTTCAAAAGTATCTAATAGCAGATTTAAAGGTAACTTCTTCACAAGCATTGATGATTTAGTTGCTTACTTAAAAAAGGTAAAAAATGATGGCTATGCTTATGAATCTGGTGAGTATCACTTTGATGAACTTTGCTACTGTGTACCTATTTTAAATAATAAGAAAGCTATAGCAACACTTAGTATATACGGTCACAAATCTTACTTAAATAAGTTTCATAAACAAGATATTATTAAAGATTTATTAGATATTTCAAAAACAATATCTGATTTACTTTCTAATAGTTAAAAAAGTTGTAAATATTAAATTTTGCAGCTTTTTTATTTTTTATAAAACTTTACAATTTCAAATTTAAAATTTTATTGACAAATTAAATTTTGTGTCCTACGATTATCTCAATAGTTGTTTTGGAAAATTTAATCATTTCTAATAATGTAATTATTTCGAATACTCAATTCTATTAATTGAATAAAAATTTATTTATCACATTAAATTAAATTTTTTAGTTTTGTTTTATCTTATCTAATTTATAACTCCATTGTAATTGTTTTGTAATTAACATATAAACTAACTTTGAAAGGAATTAATTTTATGAAACTAAAAAATAAAGTTGCAATCGTTACTGGCGGATCACGTGGTATTGGTTTTGCTATAGTTGATAGATATGTCAAAGAAGGTGCTAAAGTTGCAATATGTGGAAGTAGAGCTGAAACTGCAAATAACGCACTAAATCTTATCAAAAAAAAATATCCTAATGCTGATGTTATAGCAGTTCACGCAAACATGTCAAGTACTGATGAAATCAATGAAATGTTTAAACAAGTAGTTGATAAATGGGGCTATGTTGACATATTAGTTAATAATGCTGGTATTACAGCTACAAAAGATATCGATTTAATGACAGATGAAGAATTTGAAGAAGTTATGGACGTAAATGTTACAGGAATGTTCCGTTGCACAAGAGCTGCGGTTAAAATTATGAAAGCCCGCGGTGGTAATATAATTAACACAAGCTCTTTAGTAAGTGTAAATGGTGCTGGCAGACAATGTGCTTATACTGCTTCTAAGTTTGCTGTAAATGGCCTTACAAGATCATTTGCTAGAGAACTTGGTAAATACAATATAAGAGTTAATGCTGTTGCTCCTGGTTCTGTGGCTACTGAAATGGTAAAAAAGTTTGTTACAGATCAAATGGTTGAACATATGAGACAAGTAACTCCACTTGGAAAAATGGCTGAGCCTTATGAAATGGCTGGTGCTTTTGTATACCTTGCTTCAGAGGATTCTTCATATACAACTGGTGCAATATTAAATATTGATGGTGGAATTGTAATGTAATTTTATAAATATAACGTATAGCTAAATAATAAATTTTAATAGTGAAAGGTGATATGATTATGAACTATAATTCTTTGTTTTCTCCATTTAAAATAAAAGATTTAGAAATAAAAAACCGTGTAATACTTCCAGCAATGATGACAAAAATGGCTTCTCCTACTGGACTTGTTACACAAAATTTAATTGATTATCATGTAGCAATTGCAAAAGGCGGCTGTGGACTTAATTTTACTGAGGTTTGTGCTATACACCCAAGTACTCATGGTAATGGTTATGTAGCCCTTTATAAAGATGAACATTTTGAAGGTATGAAAAAACTTATAGATAGCGTACATAGCGTTGGTGGTAAAATAGGTGTTCAAATTTGGCATGGTGGTCAAGTTGCAATAGCTCTACTTCCAAAAGATAGAACTCCTATGGTTACAGAAGGCATGACTCATGAAAATATAAAAGAAATTGTTGATTGTTATGGAAAATCCACTAAAATGGCAGTAAAAGCTGGCTGTGATGCTATTGAATTCCATGCTGCTCATACTTATCTTCCTCATACATTCTTAAGTGCTGCTTTTAATAAACGTGATGATGAATATAATGGTTCTTTAGAAAATAGAGCAAGATTTTCACTTGAAGTTATTCGTACTATGCGTGCTAATATGCCAGAAACTATGCCTTTATTTATGCGTGTAGATGCATTAGATGATTATGTTCAAAATGGACTTACTATAGAAGATGTAATTGAGTTTTTAAAGATGGCTAAAGCTGAAGGTGTTGATATAATTGATATTTCAAGAGGTAATAATAAGTCTGCAGCTCTAAAATATGAAGTTCCTTCAATTGATACTCCTCGCGGATATAACATTGAAAATGTAAAAAAGATACGTGATGCTATTGAAATGCCTGTAGTTGGAGTTGGTAGAATCAATCATCCAGAAATTGCAAATAAATTTATAGAAGAAGAAAAGTGTGATTTGGTTGCTATAGGTCGTGCTCAAATTACAGATCATGAATTCTGTAATAAAGCAAAAGATGGTAAAACTGATAGTATACGTTTATGTGTTGGTTGCTTGAAGGGCTGCTTTGACTCTATAATGAATCCAAATATTCCTACAATTACTTGTATGAGAAATCCTATGGTTGGTAAAGAAGGTCAACCTATTACTAAAACAACTAACCCTAAAACAGTTTTAATAGCTGGTGGTGGTATGGGTGGTATGATGACTGCTAACATGCTAAAAGTTAGAGGGCATAACCCAATTTTATGTGAAGCTAGCAATAAATTAGGTGGGCAATTTAACTTAGCTGGCGCTGCTCCATATAAAGGTGAGATGCTTGATGCTGTTAACTGGGAAGCTAAAGAAGCTACTCGTTTATGTGTTGATGTTAGGTTAAATACAGTTGTAACTCCTGAGTTGGTATCTCAAATTAATCCTGATGAAGTAATAATTGCAACTGGTGCTGTTGCTTCAAAACCTGAAATAAAAGGTATAGAAAGTAAAAATGTATTTACTTATGAAGAAGTTTTATCTGGTAATATAGAACTTTCTGGTAATGTAGTTATACTTGGCGGAAAAATGGTAGGTTTAGAAACTGCTCAATACTTAACTGACAAAGGTATAAAATGTACAGTTATTGATGAATCTGACAGATTCGGTGGAGATTTAGGCTGGATTAGAAGTATGAATATGCTTGAAAATATGTATGTAATAGGTGTTAATCAAATTCCTGGTGCCAAGGTTGTGGAAATAAAAGAAAATGAAGTTGTATATGTTAAAGATGAAACTGAAACAAGTATTAATTGTGATGCTGTAGTCGTTGCTCTTGGTGCAACTTCAGTAGCTTTAGAAGATGTTCAATTAAAATGTAGAGATTTAGAAATTCCTTTCCATGTGATTGGTGATGCAAAAAGTCCACGTGTAGCTTTAAATTCTACTCTTGAAGGTATTGAAGTTGCACTTAATATAGATAGTGAAAATGCACTTAATGTGTAAGTAATTTGATCCTCTTTTTAATAAGGGATGTAGATAAATTTATAATATAATTTGAGTCTTAAAATATAACTGTGTATTCTTAAGATTGAGTTAGATAATATAAATTAAAGTTTACTTAGGACTATGACTATTTAGTTATAGTCCTTTTTTATTATTTTTCTATTCTCTGAAAAGCTTAACAAAAAAGCTATATTTTCTACCTCTTTTATAGAAAATATTTTTAAAGGGATTTATTATCAACAAATAGAATATATTTTAATCTCCTTGAATAATTTTATATAGATACTTAATCAATTTATTTGGGGTGATTTTATGAAAAAAGTTAATGTAGCTATTGTTGGTGCTACTGGTATGGTTGGAAGAACTTTCTTAAAAGTTTTAGAAGAAAGAAAGTTCCCTATAAATCAACTATATTTATTCTCTTCTGCTAAGTCTGCTGGGTCTACTGTAGTATTTAATGGAAAAGAATATGTAGTTGAAGAATTAAATAAAGATGTTTTTGATAGAGATATACAAATAGCCTTATTCTCTGCTGGTGGTGAAATAAGTTCTATATATGCTCCTATAGCAGCTTCAAAGGGTATTGTGGTTATTGATAATTCTAGTTATTGGAGAATGGATGAAAATGTACCTTTAGTAGTTCCTGAGGTTAATCCACAAGATATAAAAAAACATAAAGGAATAATTGCTAATCCAAATTGCTCTACTATACAAGCTGTAGTTCCTCTTAAGGCACTTCATGAAAAATATAAAATAAAAAGAATAGTTTATTCTACTTATCAAGCTGTATCTGGTTCAGGTGTAAGAGGTATTAAAGATTTAGAAGATGGTGTTGATGGAAAACCTAATAGTTTCTATCCTCATCCAATAGCTTACAACTGTCTTCCTCATATAGATGTTTTTGAAGACAATGGTTATACAAAAGAAGAATTAAAAATGATAAATGAAACAAAAAAAATATTTAATGATTTCGATATGAAGGTTACAGCTACTACAGTTAGAGTTCCTGTAAAAAATAGCCATAGTGAATCTATAAATATTGAATTTGAAAACCCATTTGAGCTTTCTGATTTAGTTAATACTTTAGAAAACATGAATGGTGTAATTGTCATGGATAATCCTAAAGAAAATAAATATCCTACTACAGTAGATTCTACTGGTCGTGATGAAGTTTTCGTTGGAAGAATAAGAAGAGATTTTAGTGTAGATAATGGAGTAAATATATGGGTAGTTGCCGATAATATCAGAAAAGGTGCTGCTACTAATACTGTTCAAATAGCAGAATTATTAGTTGCTTGTGATTTAGTTTAATACTTTAATACCTAATTAGGTAAATTCTTATATAAAGGGGTTTTGTATATGTTATTTAAAGGTTCTGCAGTTGCTTTAGTTACACCTTTTGATGAAAATGGTGTAGATTTTGAGACTCTTGGAAAATTAATTGAATATCACATAGAAAATAGTACTGATGCAATACTTGTTTGTGGAACTACAGGGGAATCCACTACTATGAGCGATGAAGAACAGCTTGCTGTTATAAAATATACTGTTGATAAAGTTAATAAAAGAATACCTGTTATAGCTGGAACTGGCTCAAATAACACTGCACATTCTATTTATTTAAGTCAAGAAGCTGAAAGACTTGGAGCTGATGGATTATTAGTTATAACACCTTACTACAATAAAGCTAACCAAAATGGTCTTAAGCTTCATTTTGAAACTATAGCTAAAAGCGTAAATCTTCCTATAATTATGTACAATGTTCCGGGAAGAACATCTATGAATATGAAACCTAGCTTAGTAGCAGAACTTGCTAAAATAGATAATATAGTTGCTATAAAAGAAGCTAGTGGAGATTTATCTCAAGTTGGAGAAATAGCTAGATTAGTTCCAGATGACTTTGCTATTTATTCAGGAAATGATGATAGTATAATTCAATTATTATCAGTTGGAGGTCATGGAGTAATATCTGTTCTTGCTAATGTTTGTCCTAAAGAAACTCATGATTTAGTTTATAAATTCTTAGAAGGAGATATAAAAGGATCTAGAGAATTACAACTTAAATTAAAGCCTTTAATAGATGCTTTATTTATAGAAGTTAATCCTATACCTGTTAAAACTGCTATGAATTTACTTGGATTTAATGTTGGAAATTTAAGACTACCTCTAGCTGAAATGGAAGATAAAAACTTAGAAGTTTTAAAACAAGAATTAAAAAATCAAGGATTATCATTAGGAGAAAAATCATGCTAAAAGTTATAGTTAATGGATGCTTTGGAAAAATGGGTAGAGTTTTAACTAAATGTATAGAACAAGATCCTGATTTAGAATTAGTTTGTGGAGTATCTCCTAGCCAAAAAGAAAAAACATCTTTTAACGTTTTCTCTACTATGTCTGATATTTCTAAAAAAGGTGATGTAATAATAGATTTTTCTCATCACTTAGCTTTAGATAATGTTTTATCTTATGCTTTAAATACTAAAACCCCTTTGGTTATTGCTACTACTGGATATAATGAAGAAGAGTTAAATAAAATAAAAGATGCCTCTAATATAATTCCTATTTTCCACTCTTCTAATATGTCCTTAGGAGTTAATGTTTTATTAAAATTAGTAAGAGAAGCTACTAAAGTGTTAAATGGTTTTGATATTGAAGTAATAGAAAAACATCATAATAAAAAAGTTGATGCACCAAGTGGTACTGCTATTATGATTGCTAATGCAATAAAAGATGTACTACCTAGTATTGAATATAATTATGGAAGATATGGCCGCGAGGCGAAAAGAAGTGAAAATGAAATAGGAATACACGCTATTAGAGGTGGGACTATTGTTGGTGAGCATAATGTCATATATGCAGGTCATGATGAAGTTGTAGAGTTAAAACATATAGCTCAATCTAAGGATATCTTTGCTAAAGGCTCTATAACTGCTGCTAAATTTTTAGTTAACCAAAGTCCTGGGTATTATAATATGGATAATTTACTAAGTTAATCTATGGAGGTAACTAATGATAAATTTAAACGATGCTTATGAAATAGCCAAATATATAAAAGAATCAAAAAAAATAACACCTGTTAAGGTTTATATAAATACTAATCTTATCAGCTTCAAAGAAGCTAAGGAATTTAAGGTATTTGGTTCTAATGGTTCTTATATACTTATTGGTGACTATGATACAATAAATGATTTTCTAAAAGGTAAGGAAAATCTTATAAACGATATATATATTGAGTATGATAGAAGGAACTCTGCTATACCTATATACAACTACCTTCATGAACATGCTCGTATAGAGCCTGGAGCTATAATAAGAGATATGGCTACTATAGGAAAAAATGCGGTTATCATGATGGGAGCTGTTATAAATATTGGAGCTGTTATTGGTGATAATGCCATGATTGACATGAACGCAGTTATAGGAGCAAGAGGTATAATCGGAAAAAATGTTCATGTAGGTGCCGGAGCGGTTATTGCTGGCGTTTTAGAGCCACCTTCTGCTTCTCCTGTTATAATTGAGGATGATGTTTTAATAGGAGCAAATGCTGTGATACTTGAAGGTGTAACAGTAAAAAAGGGCGCTATTGTGGCAGCAGGTTCAGTTGTTACCCATGACGTGTTAGAAGGAGAGGTAGTTGCTGGCTCTCCTGCAAAAGTCATAAAAATAAAAGACGAAAAAACAGCTGATAAAACTAAGTTAATGGACGGTCTTAGAGATTTGGATTAAATATAAAAGGCTCAAATTAATAAATATTAATTTGAGCCTTTTAATTTACTAATTTGGCATGAATTACAGTTCTCGCATTTTCAAATTCATAGCTACAAGTAGATAAAGTTAGTATTTTATCATTTTCACTTACTTCTACATTAGTGTTATATAAAGACTTGTTTTTTATTTTATTAAGAAATTGTTTATAATCACTTTTAGAATTAAAAGAAGTCTGTATGTAATTATAATTTGCATCAGTTGTATAAACTGAGAAAATTTTATATTCTAATTTTTGTCCATCTGGCGTTTCTATGTATATTTTATTATTTTTATCAAAGAATTTTTTATCTTTAAATTTCTTCAACTCACCAAACATTGTATTATTTCTCATATAGTGACCATAAATAACTGTATTACTATCCTCAAATCTGTTATTTCTATAGTCTAAAAATATAGAACCTGATGGTAAATAATTTTTATTTATATCCTTTTTAAGATAATAGCTATTATCTTTAGCTTGAAGAACTGGGTAATCTATATTAGTTCCATCAATGTCTATCCAGCCTCTATAATCTTTATTTATATCAGATAAATCTAAAGTAGTCTTATTATAAGGACTATTTTGTTTAACCTCTTTATTATCATCTACCTCACTATTGCCTACTTTATAATTATTATTACTTTGTACTTTTGATACAAGTTGTTTTTCTCTTGTTTCTTTTATTTTCTTTATATCATCATATACTTTATCTGCCTTTTTATAGTCTAAAACCTTGCTTATAACCTTATAACTTCCAAATAATAATGCTATTATTAAGACTATATTTATTAAAATCCTTGCTTTCTTCATAGTATTTATACTCCTAATTAAACTAATTATATTATATACCACATAAATATAACTTTGAACATAAAAAATTCGCTTCGCTTAAGCCACTACGTGGGCGCTACACTTCATCCGTTGCTTGAGCGACGTATCGCGAAGCGCTTCAAATTGTCTTTTTTGCGCTTACTAAACTAATTGGTATTGCTTAGCTACAATAGTTATCTATAGTTTTTGAAGTATGATAATTTCCTTAAGCGTAAAAAAGTATAGATAAATTTATCTATACTTTTAATAATAACAAATTTTTATAGTTTATATCTATCACTGTAAGAAAGTTGCTCCATCTAATGTCTGAATCATATCTATATTAGGCGATATCCCAATAACATAAAATGTATATATTCTATTTGGATTTATATTTACTAAGTTGCTTAAAACTGTTTTTTTATTTTCCGTCAATTCTATATCCATCTTATACTCTCCTATTGGCACATTTTCATACTCTGTATAATCTGTATAACCTACATTATTAAATATTTCTTCTCCACCCATTAGTATATTAACATTTGGTGCTTCTGGAACTAAGTGTACAAACTTAATCTTCGATGTATTATCTTCTGGAACTCCCATTTTCTCTGGTATAGGAAGTATATCTACTTTATCATTTTTTTCTATAATAGCTGCTGTTATAAGCTCATCATTTTTTACATCGATACTAACCTCACTCAAAGGACTATCCCTTTCATCTTTTAAATAAACGCTAAATATATGCTCTCCTTCTGGTACATATATATATGGTGTAAATTGAGCAAATCTTACATCCATATAAAAAGGAAATCCATCTATATATACATCTAATTCTTCTCCGCTTACCAAAGCATGTAATACTCTAACCAATGAATATTTCTCATTGAAATTTCTCAAAAAAATCCCCCCATTAATTATAATACTTTCATACTAATATCATATTAATAGAAGGGTGTTTTTGATACTAAGCTATATCAGTATCTCTAATTTCTATTTCTGTTCCTTCTGGTGCTTTTATTTTAAATAAACTTTCACCTTCTACTTTATATACAATTTCTCCATTTTTAACTTTAAAATTAGTATATCCTAGCGATTTTATCCTTTTATACTCTTCTTCCACATTATCCACAATAAATCCCATATGCACTGGGCCTTCATTTAAAGATGTCCACTTTTTAAACTTATCCCCAGCTTTAGGCGTCTGAAGTTCTATCATAAAGGTACCTTGTTTTATCCACGTATTATATTCTCTGTTGTGGAAATTTTTACTCTCTTGAACTACTTCAAATCCCAGTATTCTTGTGTAAAAATCTAATGATTCCTTATATTTTTCTGTTTGAATGCATATATGATGTATCATTTTTATCCCCATACTTAATCCTCCTGCAACCATTTTCATTTTGAAGTTATCCACTTTTCAACCATTTTTACAGTTGATATGTGTATAAATATATATTAGCTTAGTTTACTTATATAGTTTATATAAATTACAAAATCTTTGTAAATAAAAAGTTGCTCCTAAGAGCAACTTTTTATTTATCTATCTTCATTTGTAACATTGAATACGTATGGTACGTTTCTGTAATAATCACCATAGTTTAATCCATATCCAACAACAAACTTGTCTTCTATTTCAAATCCACAGTAATCTGGAACTAATTCAACTTTTCTTCTACTTGGCTTATCAAGTAATACACAGCATTTTACGCTTGCTGGATTTTTAGTTTTTAAATGATTCATAACATGATGCATAGTTAATGCTGTATCTGTTATATCATCTACTATTAATACATCATATCCTTCTAAACTAGAATTTACATCTGATACAACCTTTACGTTCCCACTACTTTGTTCTCCGTGACCATAGCTTGAAGTTGTCATAAACTCTATTTTAACTGGAACAGTTATGTTTCTTACTAAGTCAGCACAGAAGATAAAGCTTCCTTTTAATAAAGATACTACTAAAAGATTCTTTCCTTCATACTCTTTAGATATTTGTGCACCTAATTCCTTAAGTCTAGTAGCAATTTGTTCTTCAGAACATAAAACTTCCCACTTTTTAGTTTCGATATTCATAATAAATCCTCCATTATGTATAAATGATACTTTCAATTTTATAGGAGATTAGATGTTTTTGCAAGGAGAATTACTTAACCTTGTTCATATCATCCATTACATTTATTATAACCTCATCTGTAACAGACATACCTTTATCACTTACTCTTCCTAGGTTTTGTATACTTTGTTCTACTTTAGCTCCAACTATACCATTCATTGGTGGTACGAAACATTGTTGTTTAGCTATTATAGCACTTTGTACTGCTGCTGATGCTGCTGATGCTAATTTTAATGCACAACCTGCTTTTGCACCATCACATATCATACCACTTAAGTTAGCTACCATATTTTCTATAGCACCTTCTATTTGTCTTTCATCTCCGCTCATTAACCAAGATAAACCTGCTGTAGCTCCTGTTGATGCAGCAACTCCACATCCACATACTGCTGATAATCTTCCTGTGTAATTTTTAATGTATGCTGTAACTAAGTGAGATATAGCTAAAGCTTTTGCTAATCTTTCATCTGATTGAGGGAATTTCTTGTTGTATGCTACTATTGGAAGTATAGCAGTTAAACCGTGATTTCCACTACCATTTGAACTCATAACTGGCATTTTAACTCCTGCCATTCTAGCATCTGATGCAGCTGCTGTTATCATCATAGCTTGGTTCATTAAGTCGTCTCCAAGTAATCCATCTTCCATAGATTTCTTTATTCCGTATCCAACACCTATACCTACTTTTTGATTTAATCCATAGTTAGCTATTTCTTCATTCATAGCTATTCCTTCTAATAAGAATTCTATGTCTTTAAGATCTAATGCTTCTACATTTTTAACTAATTCTTCTATAGTTATAGTGTCCATTATGTTTTCTTCTTTTTCTGTTGTAACTGCTATTTCTTCTAAACCTTCTTCATTTAATAAAACATTTCCATTTTCTTCTAAGTAAACAAAGTTATCATGCTTAGTTCTTATAATAACCCTTGAAGTTCTAGTTTTTCCTTCTAAGTTTACTTCTATATATACCTTTTCCTTTGTATCCGCTGGTGATATTGATATTGGATGAGTATCCATATACTCTTCTGCCTTTTTAACTTCTTCCTCAGTTAAAGTTTCTAATACTCTTAATCCATTTTCAGAGTGTCCACCTATAAATCCTAAAGCTACTGATATTTTTAATCCTAATCTTTCTGTTCCTGGTATTCCTACACACATTCCGTTCTTATATACGTTTGGGCTAACTAATACGTTATGCTTAACTATTTCTTCCCCTAATAATTCTTTTGCTTTAGCACAAGCTAATGCAACTGCAACTGGCTCTGTACATCCTAGAGCTGGCTTTACTTCTGCCTTTAATATATTAACTATTTGATTTCTTACATCCTTCATAACATTTCCTCCCACATAAATTAAGTTTATACTTTTATATATAGCAATATATGTGCCAACTTTTTAAATTAATTATTATTTTTCTATTATTTAATTTATCTAGTTAAAACGTTTCCGTAAAATGCTTATATGTACGCATTTGTCATCATTTTTCTACATTATAATTAAGATTATTATTTTTTAGTTTTTTTCTAAATCTGCATTTAAATATTAATTTTGTGTATAAATTTATATTTTTATCTCAATTTGAGTAAAAAAAATCTCAAAATGAGATTTTTTCTCATTTTGAGATAATTTTATATTTCTCTAGTTTTCTATATAGAGTAGCTCTAGATATACCTAATGCTTTTGCTACTAGCTCTTTGTCTTTTTTATAATCTTTATATTTATGTAATGCTTTAATGATTTCTGCTTTTTCTAATTCTTCTAAAGTTCTTATCTTATCATTTTGAACTAATACTTCTTCTAACTCTACATTTTTTAATTTATTAGGTATTACATCTAATGTTATAATTTCTCCTATAGACATATTCACGCCATACTCTATTATATTTTGAAGCTCTCTTATATTTCCTGGCCATTTATATTCTAACATCACATCTAGCACATTTTTGTCAATACCAGTTACATGCTTTTCTAACTTTCTAGAATATTCTTTTATCATAAAATCTATTAAATCTGGTATATCATCTTTTCTTTGTCTTAAATTTGGAAGTGATATAGGGATTACATTAAGCCTATAATATAAATCTTCTCTAAAAGTTCCCTTTAATACCATTTTTTCTAAATCTTTATTGGTAGCTGCTATTATCCTTACATCTATAAATTTATTTGATTTTGCTCCAATTTTATTTAGCTCTTTTTCTTGTAATACCCTAAGTAATTTTGCTTGTAGATGCAAGCTCATATCTCCTATTTCATCTAGGAATATAGTACCCTTATTAGCTATTTCAAACTTACCTAATTTACCACCCTTTTTTGCTCCTGTAAAAGCTCCTTCTTCATAACCAAATAATTCACTTTCTAGTAAATTATCTGGTATGGCTGCACAATTTACAGCTACAAATGGATTTTCACATCTATTACTATGGTTATGTATAGCTCTTGCAAATAACTCTTTACCAGTACCACTTTCTCCTGTAATTAGTACTGTAGAAGTGGACTTAGAAGCTATTAGCGCTTCCTTTTTAACACTATTTATAATGCTACTATTTCCTATTATATTTTCTAATGTTATACTATAATCTTTATTTATTTTATTATAGTTTTTAATAGCATCTTTGTTATCTATAAAGTCTATAACATATCCTTTTAATTCTTTCTTTAAAATAATTTCATTTATATTGTATATTCCTTTTAATTCATATCTATCTAATTTATAGTTAAAACTATGTGATTTTTCTTTTTTAAAATTATCTCTTGATGGTTTTTTTATGAACTCTAAAAGCTTAAATATATTTTTACCATTTATATTATTTTCTAAATTGAATACTTTCTTAAATTTTAAATTATATTTATCTATATTTCCATCTACATCAATAGATACTATAGCCTTATCTATACCATTTACTAAAGTCTCTAGCTTTTTCTTTTCTAATTCTAACTCATAAGCTTTTACTTGAGCTTTAATTTTATTAGATATTAAATCAGCCATTTTACCTAAAAAATTCATTAATACATTGTTATTGTTTTTTATAACTTTAGCTTGTTCCTCTGTAAAAGCTATAAGGCCTATAACTCCATAGGTTACTCCTTCGCTTATTATAGGGCAACAAACCTCTGCAAACTCTTTACAAGCTCCACTATTGGAGCATTCATTACATATATCATTACAACTTGGATCATCTATTATTATTTCTATCTGTTCTATTAGACATTTATTAAAAGCAGAGTATCCACTTATTTTTTCTCCTATTTTTTCTAAATATATACCTGTACCTGCAACTCTAGTTAAGTCATCATCTACTATGGTTACATCTATACCTAAAACAGCTACTATTGCTTCTGCTATATTTTGAATATCTTCTCTTATGTATTTTAAGTTTGCCATATTAATCCTTTCTTAATCTTTTTAAATTAAGTATTTCTTTTATATCCTTTAATACTAAATATATTTTATTTAGCGTAAATTGTATAGATATTAATATAACAAACATCATTACTACTATTATTAATTGATAATTTATACTCATAACTATATGGCTCCTATTTTTAGTTTAATATATAAAAGACCAGGCTAACCTAGTCTTTATATATATTAGTAAAATCTCTATTTTCTTTTTCCTATATAAATGTATCTTTCATTTTCTACTTCTTTAACATTACCTTCAAAATCTAAAGTTGAAAATAACTTTGCAACATCATTTGGATAATGGTACTTGATATTTTCTCCGCACAGTTTATGCTTTAGATTTTTTAACTTAACTTTAATATTTTTTAAATTTAAATCTTCTAATATTAACTCACCATTGATCTTTAGTACTCTGTTAATTTCTTTAGATGCTTGCTCGAAATTTCCAGTGTTATTAAAGTGATCTAATATTATAACTTTGTCAAAATGTCTATCTTCAAAAGGCAATAGTTCAAGTGTTCCTTTTATAACATTACAGTTTCCGTTGTGTATTAAGGAATAACATACGTCTTCATAAGGGCTATTCTCAAGTATTGTTACATATACTCCTAGCCTTCTTAATCTTTTCCCTAGGTCACCTATTTTTCCTACAAGTAGTATATGATTGCCTACATTATACTTTATCGTATCTAAAAAACAAGTTATATCATCAGAGTTATCTGTCAAACTAATACTAGGGTCGTAATCATGATATAATACGCTTTTCACAGTGCTCCCCCTCTTTACTTTCTGCATTTATAACTAACATCATAGAATAAATTATAATAAATAAGGAGCAACTATTCAACTAGTAAATTTTTAGTTTTTTTATGAAACCCTATTCATTATTATTTTCACTCATTTTTTTTATTTTCGATATAGAAACTTCATAAGCAACTTTCTTTATACTATTTCCATCTTCACCTTTTTTTTCATACTCTCTACTTTGAACTCTTCCCCACATTTGTATTCTATCTCCAACCTTTAACCCTTTAGCAAATTTTGCATTTCTTCCCCAAACTATTGATGGTATATAGTCTGATTTATTGTATGGTCTATTTATTGCTACTAATAAATCTGTTATCTCTCTCCCTAATGGAGTCTTTCTATAAACGGGCTCTTTACATATGTAACCATCTAAAAATATACTGTTTGGATCTTTATTTTCCTCTTCTATCGTCTTTATTTCTCTAACAAAAACAGTTAAAACTAGTCTATTTCTATTATCAATATTTTTATTATAAGACCTTAACTGCCCCAATATACTACATAAATTCCCTTCCTCTATTTTTATATCTTCTAAAAGTCTTTCTGAAACTGTAATAGGAAGTATATCATAAGAATCACTAAGTCTATTTATTTTAATAGTAGTGTTATAAAACTTCTCTCCAAATATTTCATGACTGAATTCTAAGTTTTCACTCAGTTCCCCTCTTAAATTCACTACATTCGTTTCTTCTTTAACTGTTACCATCTTTATCCCCCCACAATTTGTTAATTGTATATTTTATCTTTTATATAATAAATATATTTATAAATTCTTACTTTTATTACTACTTATTCTGTAGCTTTTGAACTCCATTACTATCCACTTTGAAATTTTCTTTGTATGTTATTTCTGATACAGGAACTATTTTATATCCATCTTTCTTTAAATTAAGTATTATAGTGTCTATGTAATTTTCCACATTACTTACATTTGAATGAAATAATACTATAGATCCTGGTTCAGAATTTTTCATTACTCTATCAATAACATGATTTGCACCAAATCCCTTCCAATCCATAGAATCTAGGCTCCATTTAATGGTTTGATGATCTAATGAATTGCTCACCTCTAAAGTTTCTTTATCTGTATCACCAAATGGAGGTCTAAATAAACTTGTTTTTTCTCCTGTTATATCATATATTTTTTCTGATACTAACTTAATTTCTTGAACTTTTGATTCTTTTGATAAATTTTTAAAACTTGCATGTGTATTAGAATGATTTCCTATTTCATGACCTGCATTATGTATTTTTTCAACTAATTCCTTATTATCTTCTATCCAACTGCCCAGCAAAAAAAACGTAGATTTTACATTATGTTTTTCTAAAACTTGTAAAATTTCATCTATATTATTTTTTCCCCATGCTACATCAAAGGTTAAAGCTATTTCTTTATCATTTGTATCAACACTATGTATTGGCATACTAGCTACTTCTTTTTCATAACATACATATCTAATTCCACCTATTAAAGCTATTATAAAAACTATTGTTACTCCTAAAAAGAAAGTACTAGATCTAAAATATTTTATTTTTTTAGACTTATACTTCATATTTACACCTCCTTTTTGTTGTCCTATATTTAAAACTTATTTTTATTTTTTTCAAAAAATTACTATTAAACTAAATTTATTATTTGGGCAAATTAAAGTTAATACTAATATAAGGTGGTGCTATTATGTCAATTATAAAAAGTTCTTTTGGTAATATTAAAGGTCATCAAGTTGAAACAGCTAGAAAGACATTTAAACTTGAAGGTAGACACTATCTAAGAGAAGCACATGGAATTGAAGAAGGTGTACGTAAAGATAAAAAAATAAAAATTGATACAAAGTTCAAACAATAAAAATTGATACAAAGCACAAATAATTTTTAAAAAAACGTATATAAAATTTGATTCCAGGGTAAATTAGTATCAACAATACAATATGTATTGTACACAACATCTAAGGAGGAAATTTACTATGGCAAACAACAACAGAAAAGCTGTTCCAGAAGCTAAGGCTGCATTAAATCAAATGAAGTTAGAGATAGCTAATGAAATAGGATTAGCTAACTATGACACAATAGACAAAGGTAACTTAACAGCTAGACAAAACGGTTATGTTGGTGGCTATATGACTAAAAAATTAGTTGAAATGGCTGAAAACCAAATGGCTGGTAAATAGTATAGTAAATTCTGACATCTAAGTGATAAGAGGCTACCTAAATGGTAGTCTCTTATATTTTTACGAATAAAAAAAGATATTTTATTTATTGAATATATTCAAATTCTACTTTTATTTTTGTATATTTTGGTTTAATATATTATATAGAAATAGTTTACGGAGGATGGTACAATGTTTGAAAACTCATCTGAAGAATTAGCTTCTCACAAGCTTTTAATTTTATATATTTTAAATAAAATTAATATGGATTTAACTAATTCTCAAATTACTCAAGTTATCTTAGAAACTGAGACTATGAATTATTTTTCTCTTCAACAGTTTTTAAGTCAACTTATGGAATCTAAATTTTTAGTTACTTATGAGGATTCTGGTAAAGAATATTACTCTCTTACTCAAAAAGGGTTAGAAATATTAGAGTACTTCTTATCTAGAATACCTGAAGATACAGCTAAAAAAATAGACGAGTATATAATAAATAATAAAGAGAATCTGTTATCTGATACACAAGTAAAATCAAGCTTTGTAAAACAAAGTGATCATGAATTTATTGTTAACTTGAGAGTTATTGAAAATCAATCTAACTTAATAGATTTAAACTTAAATGTTTCATCAGAGAAACAGGCCAAGCTTATTTGTAACAATTGGAAGAAAAATGCATCATATATGTATGCAGAAGTTATAGATTTACTTATACGTGATAACCACTAAGCCTATAAACATATTATTGTTGTAGGCTCTTTTCCTGTTTTAATTTCATTTATAAACATGTGATTTATTGCATTATATACTTTTATAGAGTTATTTTGAGTATCAGATACAAATAATAATTCTTCATTTCTAGAAATAGCTAAACCTTGTGGATTCCCATTTATCTTAATTTCACCTTTAATTTCTAAGTTATTATAATCTAATATTACTACTTTTTTATGTCCTAAATCAGCTATATATACCTCACTTTTGCTATAGTTAAAGCATATTTCTACTGGTATCAAAAACTGATTTATTATATGCTTTATCTTCATATTAAATCCATCTAGTACTATTACACTTCCATCTAATGTAGATACATATACTTCATTTTTTTTAGTATCTACCTTTATATGCCATGCTTTGAAGTCTATCTTAATCTCCCTATCTATACATTTGCTTAAGGTATCTATACAGTATATAGAATTTTTACAAGGTACATATAATTTATTTTCTTTTTCATTAAAATCAAATCCATGCGGTGTTTCTCCTACACTAATTATACCTACTGGCTCTAGCGTATGTTCATTTATTATGTAAATACTATTAGAATCTTCATTAGATATATAAAGCTCTCCTTTAGATATACCTATCTGACTTAAGTTACCACCTATAGACATACTATCTATTATTTTCTTTAGTTCCAGGTCTAGTATATACATTATTCCATTACTTGAACTGGGTAAATACATTAATTTCTGCTTTTTATTTATGCAAAAATGATGCGGATAAGTCCCATCATCTAATAGTATTTCTTCAGTTTTAAAATCTTTATAATCTAATATACTTATGCTATTCGATAGATAATTTGAAATATATAGCTTCAAACTTTAGCCCCCTTTATTATTCATACATATACTATAATAGTATATTCTTTTGTATCTATATATTATTACTATCTTTTAGTATTGCAATATTGAATATATATTTGATATGATAGGATTGAAAATAATATATTAAGTTAGGGGTTTTATTATGAAAATAACATTTAAGCCAAGTGGCGTTTGTTGTAGAGAAATGAATTTTGAAGTAGATGATAACAATGTTATAACTAACGTTGAGTTTATAGGTGGATGTCCAGGTAATTTAATAGGACTTAAGCAATTAGTAATTGGTCAAAATGCATTTGAAGTAGCTGATAAGTTAGCTAATATACCTTGTGGCGGAAAAACTACTTCTTGCCCAGACCAATTATCTAAAGCTATACGCCAATCTCTATAATGTTTATTTATGAGTATCTTTAGGTATTTTACCTTATTTGATACTCTTTTTTATTTGTATAAAATATATTCTATAAATTTTTAGTTCATTTAAATAATATATTTATAAACTATTTTTTAATCGTTTTTAAAGTTGAAAAGTGCCTTAAAATAGCTATTATTACTATTTTAAGGCACTTTGTTTTATACTACTATGCTAACTCTAATGTATTATTTACTATTGTTCTAACTGCTCCTATCATATATAAAGATCCTGCACTTATTATTATATCTTCTTTTTTAGAGTTTCTTAGTGTATAATTGACAGCTTCTTCTATGTTTTCTATTGAAATTACATCGTCCACATATTTAGATATTTTTTCTTTTAAAGCTTCACAGCTTATAGCTCTTGGATTATCTGGAGTTGTTGTTATTACCTTATCAAAATAAGGCATAATTATTTTTAACACACTATCTATATCTTTATCCTCTAACATTCCTATTAAAAGAGTTCCTTTTTTGTCTCCAAAATTTTCACTTATAGATTTAGCCAAAGAACTTGCTCCATCTTCATTGTGTGCTCCATCAATTATAAATATAGGATCTTCCATTAACTTTTCTATTCTACCTGGCCACTTTGTATTTAATAGACCTATTCTAATATCTTCTTCATTTATATCTAAATTTTTAGCTTCTTTTAAGTACTCTACCACACTTAAAGCTAACATGGAATTATTAACTTGATGTTCTCCTATTAACTTTATTTCTAAGTCTTCATATGTTTTATTCATAACCTTACAGCTATATACTTGAGAATTTATATCTGATTTTTTAATTTTCATACTATCAAATGTAACTTCTATATATTTAGCATTTTTCTCTTTACATATATTTTTTATAACATCTTTTGCTTCATCACTTTGATCGTATACTATAGCTACTCCATTTTCTTTTATTATTCCACCTTTTTCATAGGCTATTTTAGCAACTGTATCTCCTAATATACCTACATGATCTAAGCTTATAGATGTTATTACACTTACTTCTGATTTGCTTATAACATTAGTAGCATCATATCTTCCACCCAATCCAACTTCTAGCGCTACAAAATCTACATTTTGTTCACAATAATAATAAAATGCCATGGCAGTTACTATTTCAAATTCTGTAGGATATGAATATCCATTTGCCACCATATATTCTATTTTTTCTTTTATTAAGGTAACTATTCTAGCTACATCATCTTCTGGTATATTTTCTCCATTTACTCTTATTCTCTCTGTGAAAGTCTCTAAAAATGGTGATGTATATAATCCAACTTTGTATCCAGCTTCCTTTAATATACTTGTTATAAAAGAACAAGTTGAACCCTTTCCATTAGTTCCTGCCACATGTATTATATTTATCTTATCTTGTGGATTTCCTAATAGTTCTAATAGTTTAGATATATTATCTAGTCCTAACCTTACACCAAACTTGTGAGTTTCTTCTATGTAATGTAATGATTCTTGGTAGTTCATTTATTATCCCCCTTAGTCATTTCTCTTTTGTTATTATTTATCTACTTTTTATTATAGTATATTTTTTACTAATTTAGTTTATAATATGATATTTAATTACATCATAATAATAAATTATTTTTCTACTAACATAGTCCATATTCCAATCTCTTTAAATCCTATCCTACGATATACTCTTCCCGCTTTTGGATTATCATAAAATAGACATAATGTCTTATTGCGTTTAAGTAAATCACTACATAGTTTAGATAAACATTTACCCATATATCCTTGTTCTCTATATTCTTTTTTAGTTGCTACCCCTACAACCATAGCAGATTTACTATTCTCTGCCGTTATTTGTGATATAGTTATTATTTCTTTGTTGTCATTTTCTATATAATAAGATACTGTGCTATTATCTTTTATTCTACTTCTTATTGTATCAACACTATATTCTACAGAAAATTCCTCTATTGTACTTAATAAATCATATATCCTTTGTGCATCCTCTTCGATGCCTAGTTTTATAGTATCATCCCATTTTAAAAGTTTTTTATCATCTTTTAATTCACAAAAATATGTAATTTTTTCTTCGTAATCTTCCAATACATCTTTAAATTTTTCTATTATAGTATCTTTTCCTGATATTATTTTTTTGCCTTTATATTTTCTTATAATATCCTTAAATTCATATACATCTTCATCTAGTTTTTCAATATATGGTATAAAATTATTTGTGTATCTTAATAAAATACCTCTTAAATTGTTATCTTCATCAAACTTTCCCCATACTTCTTGGAAATCTTTATTAAACCCATGCTGTTCAATATCTCCTATTATAAATAAATTTTTACTAGGCTCCTTTACTACATAATCTAAGACTATATTTCTATGTTTATCTTCTAGTTTCAATATCATAGCATTCTCTCCAATCTTAAATATATAGATTATATATATTCCTTTTTTCGGAAATAATATCCTTTAAAATATTTTACATTGTACTTTATCTAATAAATATAAAAGCATAGGTAGTATACCTATGCTCTATAAATCATCAATAACTTTTATAAAATTCTATGAGTTATTAGTTATTTATATATTTTTCAAATACTTCTCCAAAATCTTTATTGTTATATGTATTTCTTAAGTTTTCCATCCAGTTGAAGTTAAACTTAGCTAAGTCTTCTACTATATTTACCGGATTTCCTTCTAGATGATTTCTTGATATTGCATCATTAGCCATCTTAAGTCCATTTATACCATCTTCTACAGATGTATAATTTCTGCCTTGTATCATACTTATTTCAACTAGAGCTTTATATAAATCTTTTAACTGTTCTAGTTGTTTTTTATCTACATCTATGCTAAACCTTTCATTACCGAAATTAAACTTTATTTCTATATCTAAATCTACTGTACCTGCAGTTTCTAATGTAACTTCATCTACTCTTTCATAGTAAAATTCATGTCTTTTTACAACCCTTTTCCTACTAACTGCATTTGCTCCATCTACATGTAAAAGGCCTCTATTAGTAAATACGTATTCATCTGATTTTGACTTTATAACAAAGTATATTTTTTCTCCATCTTCATGCATTATGTAGTCGTCTCCATCAACTTTATCAAAATCTTGAGGAGATATAATCTTTCCTATATCTGATAGTCCTAATGTATCGGCTGCCATTCTTCCTAATATATTTTTTGCCATTTTTCTACCTCCTAATATAAATAAGTATTTCAATTCTCTTACTTATATTATAAACTATAATTATCCACTTATCTCAAAGATTTTTCATAACATAATAAAAGAGCTATCTCTATTTAGAGGTAGCTCTTTTTATATAAACTATTTTATTTTAGCTTCTATATTTTCTATTCTTTCAAGAACTGATTTCATCATTTCTTCGAATTTTTCTTTTTTAGCCTTTTCTTCATTAACTAAGCTTTCTGGAGCTTTAGCTAAGAATCCTTGGTTAGAAAGCTTTCCGTTAACTCTCTTTATTTCGCCTTCTAATTTAGCTTTTTCTTTATTTAATCTATCTAATTCTTTAGTGAAGTCTACTAATTCATCAAGTGGTATAAATATTTTAACTCCATCTATAACAACACTTACTGCATCTTCTGGTATACCAGCTTCATTGTCTACTATTTCAACAACTGATGCAGATGCTAATGTTACAAAGTAATCTCTACCAGCTTCCATAGCTTCTTTCTTTTCAGCTGTTGGAACTATTATAACTTTAGCTTTCTTTGATGGTGGAACATTCATTTCAGCTCTTACATTTCTTATGTTTCTTATTCCATCCATTGTTAAGTTCATCATTTCTTCTTCTTTAGCCATGTTGTCTTCTTCAGTGTAATGAGGCCACTGAGCCACTACTATACTTCCTTCTACTGTTGGAAGATGAGTGTATATTTCTTCTGTTATAAATGGCATATATGGATGAAGAAGTTTTAATATCTTCTCTAATACATATGTTAATGTATATAATGCTGTTTGTTTAGCAGCTTTATCGTCAGAGTATAATCTTGGCTTAACTATTTCTATATACCAGTCACAGTACTCAGACCAAGCAAAGTCGTAAATTTTTTGAGCAGCTATACCAAGGTCAAACTTGTCCATGTTGTCGTTAACTTCTTTAACCACATTGTTAGCTCTTGATATTATCCACTTATCAGCTAAAGTCATAGAGCTTTCAACTGATTCTCTAGTTACACCATTCATTATCTCTTCATCTATGTTCATGAATACAAATCTTGATGCATTCCATAATTTATTTGCGAAGTTTCTAGATGCTTCTACTCTTTCCATATAGAATCTCATATCATTTCCTGGAGAGTTTCCAGTAGCTAACATGAATCTTAAAGCATCAGCTCCGTATTGGTCTATTACTTCTAATGGGTCTATTCCGTTTCCTAAAGACTTACTCATCTTTCTACCTTCAGAGTCTCTAACAAGTCCGTGGATTAATACATGTTCAAATGGAGTTTCTCCCATACAGAACATTCCTGCAAATGCCATTCTTACAACCCAGAAGAATATTATATCGTATCCAGTTACAAGTACGCTTGTTGGATAGTAGTAGTTTAATTCTTCTGTATTGTGTGGCCAACCTAATGTTGAGAAAGGCCATAATGCTGAAGAGAACCATGTATCTAATACATCTTCATCTTGCTTAAATTCATGATGTCCACACTTAGGACAAGTAGTAGGCATTTCTTTAGCAACAACTACTTCTCCACACTCTTGACAGTAGTAAGCTGGTATTTGGTGACCCCACCATAATTGTCTTGATATACACCAATCTCTTATGTTTTCTAACCATTGTAAGTAAGTTTTATCAAACTTATCTGGTACAAACTTTAATTCTTGTTTCTTTAATATATCTATAGCAGGTTTTGCTAATTCATCCATCTTAACAAACCATTGATCTGATAATCTTGGTTCAACTACTGTATGACATCTATAGCAAGAACCTACATTATGATTATGATCTTTTATAGCTATTAAGTATCCAGCTTCATCTAAGTCAGCTATAAGTTGCTTTCTGCACTCATATCTGTCCATACCTTCATACTTACCAGCTAATTTGTTCATTGTTCCATCTTCGTTCATTACGTTTATCTTTTCAAGGTTGTGTCTTTGACCAACTTCAAAATCATTAGGGTCATGAGCTGGAGTCATTTTAACTGCACCAGTACCGAACTCTAAATCAACATAATCATCAGCAACTATTATTATTTCTCTGTTTACTAATGGAAGTATTGCTTTCTTTCCAACTAAGTGAGTGTATCTCTCATCTTCTGGATTTACAGCTATACCACTATCTCCAAGCATTGTTTCTGGTCTAGTAGTAGCTATTTCTAAGAATTCGTCACTACCAACTATTGGGTATTTTATATGATAGAACTTTCCATCATGTTCTTCATGTTCAACTTCTGCATCTGATAAAGTTGTTTTACAATCTGGGCACCAGTTTATTATTCTGTTTCCTCTGTATATTTGACCTTTTTCATATAACTTAATGAAGAACTCAATAACAGCTTCGTTACATCCTTCATCCATTGTGAATCTTTCTCTATCCCAGTCACAAGAGTCTCCTAATTGTTTCATTTGGTCTACTATTTTTCTACCAAATTCATTTCTCCAATCCATAGCTCTCTTTAAGAATTCTTCTCTTCCTAAATCGTACTTAGACTTTCCTTCTTGCTCTTTTATTCTTTCAACAACTTTAACTTCAGTTGCTATAGAAGCATGGTCAGTTCCTGGTTGCCATAAAGCTTCATATCCGTCCATTCTCTTCCATCTTATAAGTATATCTTGTAAAGTATGGTCAAGGGCATGACCCATGTGTAATTGTCCTGTTATATTTGGTGGTGGAAGCATTATAGTGAAAGGCTTCTTGTTTGGATTTGGTTTAGATTTAAATAATCCATCTTCAATCCACTTTGAATATAATCTTGATTCAAAATCTTTTGGATTATACGTTTTTGGTAAATTAGTGTTTTCCAATTTCATTTCCTCCTCATTTTATTTAAAATTTTATTTTTATTAAAAATTTGTCTTACTCAAATTATTAATAATACAAGTAACTTAAAAATTTCACTTCGACTAAAAGTCTTAAACTTATATATTTTATAGTATAAATAAAAAAAGAGCCATTCATCCTTATAAGGACGAAAAGCTCGCGTTACCACCTTAATTCCCAAATTGAATTCATTCATCCTTTAAGAGTTATATTCCGTATTTACTTAGCTACATCTCTTAATCATAACTTCACTAATCTATAATACAGATACTTAATAATTTGGGCTCTTTATGGATTTTAACGATTCCCACCGTCTAAACCTACTGCTAGTTCAGCTTAGAAACTCCAAAGCTACCTTCTGCAAACCTATACTAAGAAGACCTTTCAGCCTATGAGTCTTCATCTCTTTTAGTAGTATTTACATACTCCTCTTTATCATAGTTTTTATCTTATTATTTATTCTTTAATTATATCCAATTAATATTATTATTGTCAATTATTTATAATAATATATGTACTACTTTGATTTTTTTAATTAGCTTTGAAAATTTCCTTTCCAATAGTTTCGCTCTTGTGTATCTTCACTTATTGGTTCTATCTTATAACCTCTTTCTTTTAATACTCTTATAATATTATCTAAAGCTTCTACAGTTTGTTCTTTTTCATGCATTAATACTATTAAATTAGATTTATTCCTACCATAATATAATAAACTACTTAAAATATTGTCTGTTGTAGATTTCCAGTCTAGTGTGTCTAGATTCCAATCCCATATTTTATAATTATTTTCTACTAACATATCATAAGATTCTTTAGGCATATAAGGCTTGCTTCCATAAGGCAGCCTTATTAATTTTGATACATCTCCTGTTATATTATAAAGAGTTTCTTGGCAGGTTTTAAATTCATTTAATGTTGCTTGTGGTGTTTTATAGAGCTTATGTATATCATGAGTTACACTATGAAATCCCATGCCATGGCCCTCTTTTTGCATTCTATTTAATTCATCTGGATATTTCTTCATATTATCATTTATCATAAAAAAAGTTGCTTTAACTTGATTTTTTTCTAATATGTCTAATATCGAGTTAGTGTATTTAGATGGACCATCATCTATAGTTATATATGCTATCTTCTGTGGTAATAAAACAGGACCTTTTTCTTTTTGTGTTGTAGCTTCGTTTATAGTTTGAGTTAAAGTACTCGTTACTATATAATTTTCTAATAAAGTATATTTTCTATCCTCATCTTCCTTTGGTATATTAAAAATAACTATGCTTAATACAATAAATCCTACTAAAATTATAGCTAAAATTTTGTAATTTTTTTTTATATTCATCCCCCTAATCCCCTTTTTTTATTACTTTATAATCTTATATCTCTGTTAAATAATCCTAACAATTTCTCCCTGTCTTCACTTCTTAGTGTTTCTATTTTTTTCATATCCATTTTTGCTAAAAATTGAATTACATTTATATTTTCAAATGGAGTTTTTATATTTGTTTCTTTAGAATATTCTTGTACAAATGATTTACCTTTTTCTGTGTCTAAAATACGTTTTGGCCCTCCTACACATCCACCTATACATCCCATACCTTCAACAAAAGTTACATCGATGTCTTTATTTATAACTTTTTCAAGCCCTGCTTTGCAGTCTTTAGCTCCCTGAAAAGTAATAGCTTTAAAATTAGCTTTCGGATTTATTTTTTTTACACACTCTTCAATAGATTTACTTACCCCTCCTGCATGAGCATATATTCTTCCAAGAGCTGATGATTCTATTCTATTTTCTTCTACTTCTTTATCCGCTTCTATATCCAAAGCCTTAAATATCTCCTCTAATTCTTTAAATGTTAATACAAAATCTACTGCTCCTTTTATATCTTCTGCTATAGCTTCTTTCTTTTTGGCTACGCAAGGTCCAATAAAAACTACTTTAGCATCTTCGTTTAAAACCTTTATAATCCTTGCACAGGCAATCATAGGAGATACTGACTTAGATATGTTGTCTACAATTTCAGGGTAACTTGACTTTATTAAACTAATCCAAATCGGGCAACAGCAACTAGTTATAAAACATTCTTCTTTATTTTCTTTAATATGATTACAATAATCATAACTTTCTTTGACAGTAAGTATATCTGCTGCTAAAGCTACTTCTATCATGTCTTTGAAACCTACTTTTTTAAGAGCACTTCTTAGCTTACCAGGAGTTACATCATTTCCAAGTTGTCCTACAAATGATGGAGCTACAGTTGCGTACACAGGATGTTTTTTATCTTTTAGTAACTTTAAAATAGGTATGAATTGAATTTTATCAGATATTGCCCCTAAGCTACATTCTCTTATACACCCTCCACATGAATTACATGTATTGTCCTTATTACAATTAATATGCTTCTCTTTTACTAAACATTCCTTTCCATCTTCTTTGTTAACACAATGATTACACACTTGAGATATTACTGATATTATTGGTGTGCTTATTTCCTTTGTGCACATAGCTTTATTTAGCATTTCTTTTATTGTTTCATCTATTTTATCTATTGGATCTAGCCCCATAACTATTCTCATTAAATTTAATATGGCCTCTTCCCCAAATTCATTATATACGCTTTTATCTAGCACTTTTTTAGGTATATTATCTATATCATCAAATTCCTCACTCCAAATAGCTTTTATAAGTTCATTAAAAAGCTTCATTTTATAAGTATCTAATATTTTCGTATTTAAATTAATTGATTCCATGAAAAATGCCTCCTTAAATACTATATAGGTAATATTTACGAAGGCACTAAATTTTATTTATTAAATTTGTAATTTGAATATATTAAATTAATCTTTTGATTCACTAAAGCGTTTTAATATAATTTATATTGATTGTTACTATTAATAGTATGAAGTATTTCTGCTTCTTCTATTATCTTTCTTAGATGATAATTGAATACAGGACTTTTACTTTCATCTAAATCCCATTCTATTTCTTCTATTTCATAGATTTCTCTTAGAATTGCATAATTTTCTTTGCTTAAGTATAGTTTTTTATCTAATAATTCTATTGACTGTACATGGAAATATATCTCTCTACATATAATTATTGTTTCTTCTATTTTTTCTATATCTATATTATCTCTGCTATAATCTAGCTCATCTATCAACTTAGAATAAGAGCCCTCTACTTTCTTTATCTCTTTTTCTAGTTCTTTTATATTAAAACTTCCTTTTTTTAATATCTTAAGTTCTAGAAATTCTTTTGTTAATTTTTCTATAGATTGAAAATCATTTTTTGTAGTATCTAAATAGTCTGGTCTTGCTAATATATAATTAATAAATACCCCTACAACTACTCCTATTGAAGTATCTAACACTCTAAAGAATGAATACTCTGCGGGGCTAGAATTTATAACTCCAAGATGTATAGATAAAAAAGTTACACATGCAACAACTACTGCTTTATTGAGTTTAAACATATTGCATAGATATATTGTAATAATTACTCCAAGACCACAAAGTAATGCATCTCCTGGCTTAATTAGCACAATTAGAAAGCCTATTATACCTCCAAGTATCGTACCTTTTACTCTGTTAAATCCTGCTTTTAGCGAACCTTTAACTGTATCTTGCACTGATACTACACATGCTATGGTTGAGTAAAATGGATTTTGGACAATCATTGAACCTAATACAACACAAACAGCTACACTTAATCCTGTTTTAAAGGTCCTCATGCCGACTTTTTCTAATTTCAAAATTTTCCCTCCAATTTGTTATTTATTTATATTTAATAATTCTATTATTTCATTTTTTATATCATTTGGTAAGTCCTGCTCTAAATTTCTTTTTAATAATTCTTCATGTTTTATACCATTTTTAACTAAGTATTTTTTTATAATAGGTACTCTTCCTTTAGGATCTCCCATGACTAAATATGCTACAAACCAATCTTCTAAAGTTGTTGTAGGTATAACTACTTTATCTAAATTTGTTAAATACTTTATAGACTTTTCATCTAGTATAAACTTGTATATAGATTTATTTTCTAACTCTATACTAAAGTTACCCATAAATTCTACTTCTACTCCATCTATATTATACCCAAAAAACTCTTTAGTTCTAAATGGATATTTAGATGGCAAATCTAGACTTTGACCTATATTATCCATAGCCTTTTTTATTTTTTGTGAATCTTTTGCCTCTATTAATATATCTATATCCCTTGGATTTTTTACTAATCCATTAAATTTTAGCATTATAGAACTACCTATAGCCCAAGTACAATCTAATTTATTTAATATCTCTGCAATTTTCTTTAAAATGTCCATATTTTTTAAACTCCTATCTTTATAATATATTTCTTATTAATCATGTTTATAATTAATCCTTATTATTTGTTTATTTTTTAGATTTATATTATAACATGAGAAATATTGATTTATTTTTATTACAAATAAAAAAGAGATATCCAAAAGGATACCTCTCTTTTTTATTCAATGAATTTGAAAAATCTATATTATTTATAACGATATAAGTTTAACTTATATTACACCTTGACTCATCATAGCATCTGCAACTTTTAAGAATCCAGCTATGTTAGCACCTACAACATAGTTTCCAGCATGACCATATTGTTCAGCAGCATTTTTAGATGCTTCAAATATGTTCTTCATTATTACTTGTAATTTTTCTTCAACTTCTTCAAATGTCCAAGATAATCTCATACTATTTTGAGACATTTCTAAAGCAGAAGTAGCAACTCCACCAGCATTTGCAGCTTTAGCAGGAGCAACTAATAATCCTTTTTCTAAGAAATAGTCAACAGCTTCATTTGTACAAGGCATGTTAGCTCCTTCTCCAATTACTTTAGTTCCATTTTCAACTAATATCTTAGCTGATTCTAAGTTTATATCATTTTGAGTAGCACAAGGCATAGCTATATCACACTTAACAGTCCATATTCCTTTTTGACCTTCAACGTATGTAGCACCTTCTTTTCTAGCTACATATTCTTTTATTCTCTTTCTTTCTACTTCTTTTATTTGCTTAACTATACTTAAATCTATACCATTTTCATCTACTATATATCCAGAAGAGTCACACATAGCTATTACTTTAGCTCCATGTTCCATAGCCTTTTGAGCTGCATATATTGCAACATTTCCTGAACCTGATATAACAACTCTCTTGCCTTCAAATGTATCTTTGTGATAGTTTAACATTTCGTTTACAAAGTATACAACTCCAAATCCAGTAGCTTCTTTTCTAGCTAAAGAACCTCCATAAGTTAATCCTTTACCAGTTAATACTCCAGCATCATAAGCATTTCTTATTCTCTTATATTGTCCAAATAGGAATCCTATTTCTCTAGCTCCAACTCCTATATCTCCAGCTGGTACGTCTATATCTTTACCTATGTGTCTATATAATTCAGTCATAAAACTTTGACAGAATCTCATTATCTCATTATCAGATTTTCCTTTAGGGTTGAAGTCAGATCCACCTTTTCCTCCTCCTATTGGTAATCCAGTTAAAGAATTTTTGAATATTTGTTCAAATCCTAAGAATTTTATTATACTTAAGTTAACAGATGGATGGAATCTAAGTCCTCCTTTGTATGGTCCTATTGCACTGTTAAATTGTACTCTAAATCCTCTATTTACATGTACTTTTCCATTGTCATCAACCCAAGGCACTCTAAACATTATTTGTCTTTCTGGTTCAACTATTCTTTCTAATATACTTGCATCTATGTATTCTGGATGTTTTTCTAAAACACCTTCTAATGAATGTAAAACTTCTTCTATTGTTTGATGGAATTCTGGTTCTCCATTATTTCTAGCTTTTACATCATCGATAACTTTTTCTATTACTTCTTTAACATTGTTCCCCATTTTTATTAGCCCCCTTTGAAATTGAAAACATTTTCAATTAAATAGTACTCCACTATATCTATAATATCAACACCTTCTAATTTATTGAAATTTTCTGAATCTTCCTTAATTAGGACTATTTAAATTCCCATATAAAAATTATATATATTTTTTTGCTTCCTTTATCTATCTTGATTCTTAATTTGACTAATCTCTAAAATTTTTAATTTATAGCTTATTTGTAAATTAAATCATAAATTATCTCAAATTATAAATAGGATAAAGCTTTTACTTTATCCTATCTCAACCATTTCACCTTTTATAGCATATATTATTTTTTCACATACATTAGTGCTGTGATCACCTATTCTTTCTAAGTACCTTCCTACAAATAAAAGCCTTACTCCCTGATTTATAGTAGTTGAATTCTTATTCATAACTTCTAAGCAATCTACGTGTATTTGTTCGTATAAATTATCTATCTTGTCGTCCCTTTTTGCTATATCATAGCAAAGGTCTTCATCTTCATTTTCCAAAGCTTTATAAATATCATTAAGCATATCAGTACATATTTTAGCTGATTTTGGTATATCAATTAATTCCTTTATATAGGCTTCATCACCTATTTTTAAAGTTTCTTGTGCTATATTAACTGCATAATCTCCTATTCGTTCTAAATCAAGTGCTATATTTCCTAGAGCATATATATATCTTAAATCTTTTGCCATTGGTTGTTTTAATGCTATAAGTTCAATACTTCTATCTCTTATATATTCTCTTAGAGTATCTATCTCATCATCTTCTTTTATTACTTTTTTTGCTCCCTCTAAGTCTTTATTGATCATAGAGTTAATAGAATTATCTACTGCTTCCCTACACCTTTTTATCATTGCTAATGTGTAGTTTTTAAGTGTGTTTATACTTAACTCTAAACTTGTATCAACCATATATTTACTCCTTTTCTTATAAGTTTTATCCAAATCTTCCTGTTATATAATCTTCTGTACGCTTATCCGTTGGAGTTGTAAACATAGTTTTTGTGTCACTAAACTCTACTACTTCTCCAGTTAAGAAGAATGCTGTTTGGTCAGATACACGTGCCGCTTGCTGCATATTATGTGTAACTATTACTATAGTATATTCATCTTTTAAAGACTCTATTAACTCTTCTACCTTTGCTGTAGATATAGGATCTAGCGCTGATGTGGGCTCATCCATAAGTATTACTTCTGGTTTCATAGCTATTGTTCTTGCTATACATATACGTTGCTGTTGACCTCCAGATAGCCCTAGTGCAGATGATTTTAATCTATCTTTTACTTCATCCCAAATAGCTGCCCCTCTTAAGCTTTCTTCAACGATCTTGTCTAAAACTTTTCTATCTTTTATTCCATGTGTACGAGGTCCATAGGCTACATTATCATATATACTCATTGGGAATAAGTTTGGCTTTTGAAATACCATTCCTACCTTAGTACGTAATTTTATTACATCTTCACTTTTATATATATCTTCTCCATCTACCTCTATTTGTCCTTCTATTCTGACATTGTCTATTAAATCATTCATTCTATTTAAAGTTCTTAAAAATGTTGACTTACCACATCCAGAAGGACCTATTAATGCAGTAACCTTCCTTTCTTCTATATTCATATTTATTTTCTTTAATGCTTGATTATTTCCATAATATAAATCTAAATTTTTTATACTTATCTTTGTATTATTTAAACTCATCTTTTACACCTCGTAAAATTTCTTAGTAATTTGCTTTATTTAATTTCTTAGCCACTACTTTAGCTAATGTATTTAATATTAGTACCATTATTATTAACACAATTCCTATAGCTGCTGCTCCTTGTATATCTCCTTTTTCTTTTGTAAGTAAATATGCATGAACTGTTAATGTTCTAGCACTATCAAATATAGTTCCTGGCATTTGTGCAACTGTTCCTGCTGTTAATAATATAGCCGCTGATTCTCCGATAACACGACCCACTGATAATATAACTCCTGATAGTATCCCTGGTATTGCACTGGGAAGTACTACTTTATATAAGGTTTGGAACTTAGTTGAACCTAAAGCTAATGATGCTTCTCTATAACTTTGTGGTACTGTCTTTAAAGATTCCTCTGTTGTTCTTATTATTACTGGCAATATAATTATTGCTACTGTCAATGCCCCTGAAAGTATTGAGTACTTCATTCCTAAGGTAACTACAAAAAATATTCCCCCGAATAATCCATATATTATTGATGGTATACCTGCTAAACTCTCAGTCGCAAATCTTATTATTGTTACTAATCTTCCTTTTTTAGCATACTCTTGTAGATATATTGCTGATAATATACCTATTGGCGTTGCCACTATTATTGATAAAAGTACCATATAAACTGTGGATACTATCATCGGTAGTATTCCTCCACCACCCATTGGCGAATAATCACTAAATAAGAATGATGGATTTATTCCTTTTATACCTTGCATAAATATATATCCGACTATCACAATTAATGTTGTTACTGTAAATGCCGCAGATAAATAAACTGATGTTTTTAATATATTTTCTTTAAATTTTCTCATGCTAATCTACCGCCTTATTTGAAACTTTGTTTAATACTATATTTAAGATTAATATAAACGTGAATAATACAACTCCTGTTGCAAATAACATTTCTTGATGTGTCCCAAATGCATATCCCATCTCTAGTGCTATGTTTGTAGTAAGTGGTCTTACACTATCCATTAGAGATGATGGCATTACTGGAGAGTTCCCTGCAACAAGTATTACTGCCATAGTTTCACCTAATGCTCTACCTATTCCAAGTATAACTGCTGCTAATATTCCTGACTTTGCAGCTGGTAATACAACTTTAAATATTGTCTCTATATTCGATGCACCTAATGCTAATGAACCTTCTTTATATGCCTTTGGTACTGCTCTTATTGCTGTTTCAGATACCGAGATAATAGTAGGTAACATCATAATTGCTAAAACTATTATCACTGCCAATAAACTTTGGCCTTTTGGTAAATTAAATATGTTTTGTATTGCTGGTACTATAACTGCTAAACCAAATATTCCATATAAAACTGATGGTATACCTGCTAATAGTTCAACTGCTGGAGATATTATTTTAGCTAATTTTTTTGGAGCTAGTTCAGCTATAAATACTGCTGTAAGTATACCTACTGGTACTCCTATTATTAAAGCTCCTGTCGTTGCAATTAATGATGCAACTACCATTGATGAAATTCCAAATTTATCTGCACTTGGTATCCATTTACTTCCAGTTATAAATTCTATAAATGAATAATCTTTAAATAAAAATGGTGTTAAACCTTTATAGAATACAAATCCTATTATTAAAAGTAAACTTGCAACTGCTATTAATGCACTTATCATAAATACGTTCTTAGATATTTTCTCTGCTATATATTTATTCTTGTTGTTGCTATTTTTATTGTCTCTTTGTTCTATGCTTACTATACGAGACTTAACTAACATAAAAATCCTCCTCAAAAATCCTCAATATATTTCTTATTCATTATTTTTTATTATTCCTTACACACATATAGTATTATTTCTAGGTTAAATCCATATTAGATTTCCGTTAACTTGAAGTAAAATAAAAGGCATTTTTTTAACATAGATTTTACTTTTTATGTTTTCGTTAAATTTATGTAAAAATTTGCTTAATTTCACCAATGATATGTTAGTACACTTACTATGAATACGTCTGTTACTCAATTTGGCAATTTAAAATTAGAAATTTTCATAGATCAGATAATTTCCAATCACTTAGCATATTAAAATAGAAAAAAGACACATAACTATATGTGCCTTTTTTCTTAAAATAATGAGGATATTTATTTTATGCTTATAAGCCCTTCACCTTCTACTATTTTCTGACCTTCTTCACTTAATATGAACTCTACAAATTCATTTCCTTTTTCAGTAATATTTTCTTCTTTACTAACTAGTAAAAATGGTCTAGCTAGAGGATATTTCTTATCCTTAACATTTTCTACTGTTAATTCTTGTCCTTCTACTGTCAATTGTTTTACTTTATCATCAACATATGAAGATGATATATATCCTATTGCATTTTCATTACCTTCTACTGTAGATTTTATATTTCCTGATCCATCACTTATTTGTGCATCTTGAGTTAACTCATCTGCTTCAAATCCAACTATTTCCTCAAAAGCCCCTCTAGTTCCTGATCCATCTTCTCTTGATACTACTACTATTGGAGCATCTTTTCCTCCAACTTCTTTCCAGTTATTTATCTTCCCTGTGTATATATCCTTTATTTGCTCAATACTTAAATCTTTTACTTCATTTGATTTATTAGTAATTACTGCTATAGCATCTAATGCTATTTCAGTTTCCTTTAATCCTGCTTGCTTTTCTTCATCCTTTAAATCTCTAGATGCCATACCTATTTGAGATGTTCCATCTATTGCATTTTTTATACCTGCTGAAGATCCCAATTGCTGAACTTCTATAGATACACCTTCATTCTTACTTTGAAAATCTTGTGCTAGTATCTCTACTACTGGCCCTACTGAAGTTGAACCTGACATTGTAATCTTATCTCCATTTGATTCCGAGCTTGACCCACATCCTACTGCTAAACTTCCTACTAATATTGTACTTGATAATAAAACTGCTATTTTTTTCTTGAACATAATATTCCCTCCATATGTATTTGATAATTTACTTTAATTTTTATTCATATTTATGCTACAATTCTTTGTTTATTTTGCTTTTCTTTATACTTTAATATTACAGTTATTTTGTTAAGTAAATATTATGAACAAGTTAAAGGGATGTAAATTATGTTAAGAAAAAGTAAAATTCAATATAGTTCATTTCACCAACAACATGACTTTAAATTCGCCTTAAGCGATGCTTCCACGAAACACTTAAATATATATTGCTCAAACTATAAAAAGGCTTAAAGTTATTAATAACTTAAGCCTTTTTAATGTTCTGTTTTATCCTTTATATTCTTTTTCTAATTTATCAACTAGTCCTTTAAATATTTGTAGAGCTTCTTCAACAGATTCTTTTTTCTCCATGTCTACTCCAGCTTTTCTTAGTTGATCTAATGGATATTCAGACCCTCCACTCTTTAAAAATTCTATATATCTTTCTACTGCTGGCTTACCTTCTTCAAGTATTTGTTTACTTAAAGCACTTGCCGCTGAGAATCCTGTTGCATATTTATATACATAGAAGTTTGAATAAAAATGAGGTATTCTAGCCCACTCTAATCCTATTTGCTCATCAACCACACAAGATTCTTTGTAGTATTTCTCATTTAATTTATAATATATATCAGTAAACTCTTTTGCCGTTAATGGCTCTCCACTTTCAACACTTTCATGAGTTATTTTTTCAAATTCAGCAAACATAGTCTGTCTATATACAGTTGTTCTAAATTGCTCTAAATAATAATTTAGAAGATATAATGTTTCTTCCTTAGACTTAGAATTTTCTAATAAATAGTTTATTAATAATAGCTCATTTAGAGTAGATGCAACTTCTGCTACGAATATTTTGTAGCTTGAATATATATATGGCTGAGTAGTTCTTGAGTAGTAACTATGCATAGAGTGACCTAATTCATGTATTAACGTAAATAAAGAATTTAAATCATCTTTATAACTCATTAATATGTATGGATGAGAATCGTAACTACCCCAAGAATACGCTCCACCTTGCTTACCTTCATTCTCATATACATCTATCCATCTTTCATCAAAGGCTCTTTGTATTAGCTTTAAGTATTCATCTCCTAATGGTTTTAAAGCATTTAATATTATTTCCTTAGCCTCTTCATAAGTTATCTTCATATCAAATTTGTCAGTTAAAGGAACATATAAATCATACATATGTATTTCTTCTAATCCTAAAAACATTTTCTTTAGATCTACATATTTATTTAGTGTTGGTAAACTTTCATCTACAGCTTTTATAAGATTATTATATACATCCACACTTATATCATCCTGGAATAATGATGCCTCTAGTGCTGATTTGTATTTTCTTATTTTAGAGTAGAATATTTCTGACTTTATGCCTCCATATAACGTTGATGCAAATGTATTTTTATATTTACCATATACTAAGTACATAGCTTCAAAAGCATCTTTTCTAACTCTAGGATTCTTACTCTTTAAAAATACAGAGTAATTAGAGTGTGTAAGTTTAACCTTATTACCTTCTTCATCTTCTATTTCTGGAAATTCTAAGTCTGCAAAAGAAAACATATCATATACATCTTCTGATACTTTAGTTATGTCAGATGCTGCAGCTAATATTTCTTCTTCTGATTCACTTAATGTATGTGGCTTTTCTCTTAAAATTTCTTTTATATGTTTTTCATAGAAAGATAATTTTTCATCCTTCATAAATTCTTTTAACTTCTCCTCTTCTATGGCTATTATTTCAGGTACCATATAAGATGTAGCTGTAGATAATTCAGTAGCTAACATATCTGTTTTTGTAGCTAAACCTTGATTTTCATTTATTCTTGTATCCTCATGTTGCTTCATATGAGTATATACATATAAGTTTTGTAAAAGTCTTGATGCTTGTTCTGATATATTTAGTGCGTTATATAAATTCTCAAAACTCTCTGCTAGCTTTCCTTTGTATTCTTTAGCCTTTTGTATAAGTTCTTTAACCTTACTTATGTCTTTTTCTACTTCATCTTTATTCTTATACATCTGCTCTAAATTCCATTTGAATTTATCTTCTATTTTACTTCTATCTAATCCCATAGCTTTTCTCCTTTAATATATTAATTTTTATCTAGAGTTTATGGTTCTTAAATCTAATATTCTTATTACACTATTAATGTAAAAATTTTTATACTAATATTTTGAGTAAATATTACCTAATATATACTATAAAACAGATACTAATATAGCACCTTCAGATGTGAACGTTCCCATTATAGGACCTATCTCTGCTATTAATACTTCTTTGAAGTTTAGATTTCCTTCTACTATGCTCTTTATTTTTTCTGCTTTATCTATACAATTAGCATGACCTATTATAACTGTTTTTTCATCTTGGTGTCCTACATTGTTTTCTACATACTCTAAGGCTTTTTTTATACTATTACTTCCGCCTCTTGCTTTGTCTATAGGTTTAACAAGACCATCTTCTATTTTTATTATAACTTTAAAGTTTAATGCATTTATTATCTTTCCAGCAACTTTGTTTATTCTACCACCTTTTATTGCATTTTCTAATGTTTCTAAAGCTCCAAAGAATACAATTTCTTCTTTGTATCTTTCTATGTGCTCTAGTATTTCATCCATATTTTTACCAGCATCTATAAGTTCGCTGCATTTTAATATCATTGATGCAACCCCAATAGACCCACTTGCACTATCTATAACTTCAATTCTTTTATATGGATTTTCTTCTAAGTACATTTCTTTAGCTAAAACAGCATTATTATAAGTGCTAGATAGCTTAGAAGTTAATGTAAATACTAAAAGCTCTTCATCATCACCTTTATAAAGCTCTAAAAATCTATCTGGAGATGGACTTGAAGTTTTAGGTAATTCTTTACTTTCTTTCATTTTTTTATAGAAAGTTTCAGAATCTATATCAATTCCCCCTATATAACTATCTTCTCCAAAAGCTACATTTATTCCTACTACATCTGGTCTTGCTCTATCTAATACTTCCTGTGGAAAATCGCATGATCCATCTGTTATTATTCTTATTTTTTTTGTCAATTTATACACCTCAACCTAAATTTTTAATTATACTTATTCTATATTATTTTAGTGTAAATAATCTACACTTATTATATTTTTTAACATATTCAATTCTTTTACTAACTCATCTACTATTATTCTTCTATCATGAACTAGAAAAAAGCTCAATTTCCAAAGGGATTCTCCCTCAGCTTCTATATCAATACTTTTAACTTCTATTTGAGATTTTTTAAAGATTGAATATAGCATAGATATACTTCCCATGTTATCTATAACAACATTAAAAATAGTATATTTTTTTCTAAAAAGTATTTTGTCTATATTCTTCAATATGTATAGTGTTATCATAACAAATAGCCAAGCACTTATACTTAAGACATAATATCCATACCCTATTGTTATACCAATACATGCAGTTGCCCATATACCTGCGGCAGTCGTTAATCCTCTTATTCCATTTGAGGTTTTTAGTATAGCACCTGCACCTAAAAAACCAATTCCTGATAATACCTGTGCAGTTAATCTTGCAGGATCAACATTAGCATATTCTCTATAATCAAAAAATAAATACAAAGATGTTATTGCTGTTATACATGAGCCAACAGATACTAAGATGTGTGTTCTAAATCCTGCAAATTGATGTGACTTTTCTCTTTCAAGCCCTGTTAACCCCCCTATAACTAACGCTATAAGTAACCTCAGAATCACTTCTTTATGGTCTGCCACTCAAATCCCCCCCTATTTCATATAAACAATATATAAGAAATATTTATACTCTAAAAATCTCCTCTATATTCATTATCGTTGTGTAATATATTTATATGTGTCGGGTAAGCTATTCGTACTTTGTTATTTCTAAATACAATAAGTATCTGTAATTTAGTATCTCTAAGTGCATTAAAATACTTATAAGAATATACTATACCTGTTATTGTATATTTTGCTCCCACTGGACTATCTTCTATATCTGTTACTCCATATACATTAAAAGGACCTTTAGGTTTACCTGATGGTAATTTAAATAGATAATTTTTATATTGTTCATTCATTATATTGCATACTTCTTCTAAAGATTCTAGCACCTTCATTGGATCCTCTTCATAAGGTACCCTTACATGTACTACAACCCTCATTCTCTCCTTGCTAAAATTTCTTATGCTACTTATACTACCATTTGGAATAGTAATTCTTTTTAAATCCCAATCCCTTAAACTAGTGCTTCTAACTCCTATTTCTTCTATAGTTCCTCTAAAAGTTTCATTTATTATTACAAAATCTCCTACTTGCATTTGCTTTTCAAATAATACAAAAAATCCATTAAATATATCTTTTAATATACTTTGAGATGCAACCCCTGCTAGTATACCTACTATACTAGCACCAGTAACTAATGTCCCAAATTTAGTTATATCCACTATTTGAAATTCCCTTAATATGAGAACTGTACTTGTCAAGAATATGATGTAATAAGAAATTGATGATAATACGCTACAAAGGGTATTTTCGTATCTTACATCAAATTTAGTTATTTTACATATCTTGTTAAGACTATATTGTATAAGTTTCAATATTGAATATGATGCTGCTATAATTGCTATTGATCTTAAAAAACTACCTATCATAATAAATATCATCCTTACAAATTAATTTTGTTATTAAATCATATAATTATTTAATATTCTCACTTTGTACTAAACATATACAATATTAAGGATGAACATATGATTTTTGAGTATAAAAAAACCCACTTTAATGTGGGTTACTTATTACTCAAATTCATATACTTATTTATTAATATATCTATCTTATTACTCGTATCGACTATCTCTTCTTTAAATATCTCTGGATATTCTATATAAGTATTAATCTCATCTCTTAGTGCTTCTATTTCTTTTTTTAATGCTTCTAACTCACCATTAGCCATATCATCACCACTATTACAAATTTATATAATTTCAATTATATAATAACAAATAAAACCATTATTTGTCAATATTATAGCGGTAAAACGTTATTTTTTAACCAATTTAATTTTATTTCATCAGTTTTCTTACTGTACGAAAATATTTATTCTTAAATATTAGTTATTAGTTGACAATCAAAATCATTATTGATACAATTTAAGTGATAATGAATTTCATTAGGAGGTATAAAAATGACTGTTTACGATTTAAAAGTAGGTCAAAGAGGTACTATTAATAATATAAATGGAAACGAAAAATTAGCTAAGAGATTATTAGCTTTAGGATGTATAAATAATACGGAAATAGAAGTAAAAAAAATTGCTCCTTTAGGAGACCCTATAGTAGTTAGATTTAGAGGATTAGATCTTGCTATAAGAAAATCTGACGCTAAAAACATTACATTAAAATAAGGAAGTGATAAAATGATTAACGTTGCGTTACTTGGAAACCCTAACGTTGGTAAAACTACGGTTTTCAATCTGCTTACAGGTGCTAACCAACACGTTGGTAACTGGCCTGGAGTTACTATAGATAAAAAAGAAGGTATTTTAGAAAAAGATATTAATATAGTAGACTTACCTGGTATTTATGCTATGGATACTTTCTCTAATGAAGAAAAAGTATCAAAGAGATTTTTAGAAGAAGGAAATGTAGATGTTATAGTAAATGTAGTTGATGCATCTAGTTTATCTAGAAACCTTTACTTAACAACTCAACTTATGGAATTTAAAAAGCCTATAATACTTCTTCTTAATATGGTGGATGTAGCTGAGACTAAAGGAATTCATATAGATGTGGATAAACTATCTAGAGAACTTAATATGACAGTAATTCCTATAATAGCTAAAAAGAAAGAAGGAACTGATAAAATAGCTCCTGCTATAAGAAAAGTCGCTAACAATAAACCTAATTATAATACTAATTTCGGATCTGAAAGTGAAACTTATAAAGAAATAGAAGATATATTAAGTAGATGTTGTAATCTACCTCATAACAATAAAAAAACTATCACTGATAAAATAGATAAGTTTGTATTAAATCCTGTTTTAGCTTACCCTATATTTATAGCCGCACTAATGTTATTATTCAAATTTACATTTGATTGGGTTGGAGGTCCTTTACAAGAAGGATTAGGTGGTTTAATAGAAACATATGTAGCAGGCCCTGCTGATGTTTTATTAGCTAATGCTAGTCCTTGGTTTAGATCATTAATTATAGACGGTATAATTGGTGGTGTTGGAGGTACTTTACCTTTCTTCCCTCTAGTATTTGCTTTATTCTTTGGTATGTCATTCTTAGAAGACAGTGGTTATATGTCAAGAACAGCTTTCTTAATGGATAACATAATGAGAAAAGTTGGCCTATCTGGTAAAGCATTTATACCTATGGTTATGGGATTTGGATGTTCTTCTCCTGCTATAATGGCAACTAGAACATTAGAAAGCGAAAAAGATAGAAAAGTAACAGCGCTTATAGCTCCACTTATGACTTGTAGTGCTAGATTACCTATATATGCATTATTTGTTGGTATATTCTTCCCTAAAAATGCTGCATTAGTTACTTTATCTCTTTATTTATTAGGAATTGTAGTAGCTATAATAATAGCTTTTATATTAAATAAAACTGCTTTTAATGCAGAAGTTGAACCTTTTATACTAGAACTTCCTGAGTATAAATTACCTACTATAGGTTCTTTATTTAAAAATGCTTGGAGTAAATCAAAAGGATTCTTAACTAAAGTAATTACTGTTATGTTTGCAATGTCAGTTGTAATTTGGGTTTTATCATCATTTAACTTCAGTGGATATACACCAGATTTAAATAACAGTTTCTTAGCTTATGCAGGACATTTAATAGCTCCTATATTTGCACCATTAGGATTTGGTGATTGGAAAGCTGCTGTATCTATACTTACAGGTCTTGGAGCTAAAGAAATAGTTGTTAATACTATGGGTGTACTTTATGGTGATTTAAAGGTTGTTTTACCAACAGTATTCACTGCCCTTAGTGCATATGGATTCTTAGTGTTTACATCATTATATACTCCTTGTATTGCAGCTCTTGCTACAATGAAAAAAGAGTACGGAAGCAAAATGATGTGGATATCATTTATATATCAATTTGTAATTGCATGGATTGGTGCATTTATAGTTAGAATAATCGGAGGAACTTTATTTGCAGTAGAATCTGGTAGCTCAATTGCGGAACTTGCAGTTGGTGGATTAATAATAGCTATATCAGTTATATTCATATTTAGAAAGTTTACTTCTAAAAATGTATCTTCTGGTTGTAGTGGATGCTCTGGATGCGCTAGTAGCGGATCTTGTCCATCACAAGTTAAAAGTAAAGCTAAATAGAAATTAAATATAATTTAGTATAAAAATATAAAGGGTGAATCTTAGATTCACCCTTTATTTATTAAAAATTAACTTGTAATTTTACTTCTTTTCCACCTCTATTTACTGTAATTTCAGATTTATCCCCTAAAGAATATTGATATAAAGCTTTATTTAAATCTGACATTGTACTTACTTTATCATTTCCAACTTTAACAATAACATCTCCTGCTTGTATACCTGCCTTTTTAGCTGCACTGTTGTCCATAACTTCTACTACATATACGCCATCTTCTGCTGCTAAATCAGTTCCTGTTGATGCTTCAAACATTTGTAAGTCTGCTCCACTTATTCCTAAAGTAACTTTTTCAAAGTTACCATTTTTTATTATTTGTTCTACTATTGGTTTTGCTGTATTTATAGGTATTGCAAATCCTAAACCTTCTGCCTGTGATGCCTTAGCTGTGTTTATACCTATTACTTGACCTTTTTCATTTAATAATGGTCCTCCACTATTTCCTGGATTTATACTAGCATCTGTTTGCATAAGCCCTGTCATGTTAGATTTTTCTGTTTTGATAGTTCTATCTAATCCACTTATTATACCTTGTGTAACACTCTTTTGGAACTCAAGACCTAATGGATTACCTATAGCTATTGATATATCTCCAGTTCTAACATCATCACTATTTCCTAATTCTGCTGGAGTTAACCCTTTTTTATCTACCTTAACCATTGCTAAATCTAAATTAGAGTCATTCCATAATACTTTTCCTTGTGATGTAGATCCATCATTGAAAAGTACATTAACATCTGATGCTTTCCCATCTGAAACAACATGCGAATTTGTTAATATGTATCCATTTGCATCAACTATTACACCTGTACCAACCCCTTGGCTTTGTGTAGGTATAGCAAAAATATTATTATTATCTATCGTTGTTGTTGTAATTCCTACTACTGATGGCATTGCTTTATCAGTTACGGCATGATACACATTTTGACTTTTTCCCTTATTATTCACAACTATTTGTGTAGAATTTTCTTTTGTTGAACTTACTAAGTTATTTTTCATCAATACTACTGTGAATAAACTACTTAATACCCCAGTTATTATACAAACTATTACTATCAATCCTATGCCTTTCTTATTTGACATATAAATACCTCCCATATATTAATCATAATATTTAGTTTTTACTTACTTTATATTGTTTATACTTTTAACTCTATAATATTCTTAATACCTATATACTTTCGATTCAATAGATAAAAAGAAATCATCAGCAGATAGATAACTATTTACTGATGATTTTATTATATTACTATATTCTTAACTTAACCTTAACTGATTAAAGTCTTTTTTCTAATTCTTCTTTTTCTTTTTCAAATCCTGGCTTGCCTAAAAGAGCAAACATATTTTTCTTATATGCTTCAACTCCTGGTTGATTAAATGGATTTACCCCTAATAAGTATCCACTTAATGCACATGCCTTTTCAAAGAAGTAAACAAGATATCCAAAGTTATATTCATCTAATTGAGGTATGTTTATTATTAAGTTAGGAACTTGTCCATCTGTATGAGCAAGCATTGTACCTTCAAACGCTTTTTTATTAACAAAGTCTACTGTTTTACCTGCTAGATAATTTAATCCATCTAAATCTACATCAGCTTCTTCTATAGTTATATTTCTCTTTGACTTTTCTACATTAAGAACAGTTTCAAATAATATTCTTTTTCCTTCTTGAATATATTGACCCATTGAGTGTAAATCTGTTGAAAAGTCTACTGATGCTGGGAATATTCCTTTGTTATCTTTTCCTTCACTTTCTCCATATAATTGCTTCCACCACTCAGCTACATAATGTAATTGTGGCTCATAGTTAACTAGCATTTCTACATCTTTGCCTTTTCTATGTAAAATATTTCTGACAACTGCATACTGATAACTGTAGTTAGTTTTTAAATCTGATGCTTTAAACTCTTGTGATGCATCTTGAGCACCCTTCATCATTGCATCTATATCAAGACCTGCACAAGCTATAGGTAATAATCCTACTGGTGTTAATACAGAGAAACGACCACCCACATCATCAGGTATTATAAATGTTTCGTATCCTTCTTCATTTGCTAATTGTCTTAAAGCACCTTTTTTAGCATCTGTTGTTGCATATATTCTTTTACTTGCTTCTTCTTTTCCATATTTCTTTTCTAAGAAATCTTTAAATATTCTAAATGCAATAGCAGGCTCTGTTGTTGTACCTGATTTAGATATTACATTTATAGATACATCTTTATCTTTTATAACATCTAATAAGTCCATCATATATGTTGAACTTATATTATTACCTACATAATATATTTGAGGAGATTTTCTATCTTCTCTTTCTAAATTGTTTCTAAAAGAATGACTTACCATTTCAATTGCTGCTCTAGCTCCCAGGTAAGAACCCCCTATACCTATAACTAGCAATACATCTGAATCTGACGTTATCTTGTCGGCTGCTTTTTTTATTCTAGAAAACTCTTCTTTATCATAATTATTTGGAAGTTCTACCCATCCTAAAAAATCATTTCCTAAACCAGTTTTTTCATGTATCATACGGTGTGCTGCATCTACATACGTTTGCATACAATCGATTTCATGTTGTTTAAAAAAACCTAATGCCTTACTATAATCAAACTTTATAGTTCCCATAAACGTACCTCTCTTCTTTTTTTAGTATAATGAAATTATAACATAAAATATAGATTACATTAATAAAAAAATAACAAGTAAATTATTTATTCATATACATATTATAATCATATTTTACAATCTTAGTATAATTTCTATTTATTCATTATTTATACTATTATATTTATGTATTTTTTTAATAATTTTACAGTTTAATAATTATCAATCGTTAAAATTTTAACCATAATTTATAATAAATTCTATTTATCTATAAAAAAATACTATGAACTAGAATTGAATTAGTTCATAGTATTTTTACTTATATATTTGAATATTTCATTATAATTTTTTCTGCACACTTTATTCCATCTACTGCAGCTGTAACTATACCACCTGCATATCCTGCGCCTTCTCCACATGGATATAGATTTTTAACATTTACAGACTCTAAAGTTTCCTCATCTCTAACTATTCTTATAGGAGCTGATGATCTAGTTTCCACACCTGTTAAAACTGCATCATGCATAGCAAATCCATTTAATCTTTTATCTAAAGAAATTAATGATTCTTTCATAGTTGTAGTTACGAACTCCGGAAGGCATTCTCTTAAGTCGACAAACTCTATTCCTGGTTTATATGATGGTTCTATACTACCTAATGATGTAGATACTTTATCATTTAAAAAATCTCCTACAAGTTGAGCTGGAGCATTATAATTTTTTCCACCTAATTCATAAGCTAGTCTTTCATATTTCTCCTGGAAATATACTCCTGCTAATGGATCATCACTTCCAAAGTCTTCAGGAAGCACATTTACTAAGAAAGCACTATTTGCATTTACCTGATCTCTTGCATGCTCACTCATACCATTTGTTACTACTTCAAATTCATTAGATGCTGAGGCTATTACAGTACCTCCTGGGCACATACAGAATGTATATGCAGTTCTACCATTTGATGCGTGATCTATAAGTCTATAGTCTGCTGCACCTAATCTAGGATGATTATAATACTCTTTGTACTGAGACTTATTTATCAATTCCTGAGGATGCTCAATTCTCGCTCCTATAGCAAAAGGTTTTTGAATTATTTTTACACCTCTTTTATTTAACATTTTATAAGTATCTCTTGCACTATGACCTATTGCAAGTATTATAACTTCTGATTCTATTTTTTCCACATCATTTACTACTACTGATTTTATCTCTCCATTTTCAATTTCAATATCTGTAACCTTAGCATCAAACTTAACTTCTCCGCCAATTCTTATTATTTCATTTCTTATATTCTTAACTACACCCTTTAATATATCTGTCCCTACATGTGGCTTATGAGAGTATAATATTTCGTTTGGAGAACCAAAATTAACAAGTTCTTCTAGAACTTTTCTACATCTTATATCTTTTATCCTTGTAGTAAGCTTACCATCTGAGAAAGTTCCTGCTCCACCTTCCCCAAATTGTACATTAGAATTATTTTTAAACTTTCTGTTAGTCCAAAAATTATATATATCTTTAGTTCTTTGGTCTACGTCTAACCCTCTTTCTAAAAGAAGTGGATTATATCCTCTTTGTGCTAATAAAAGTGCTGCAAATAATCCAGCTGGACCGCTACCTATTATTACAGGTCTATGCTTTAATTTTACTTCTCCTGTTTGAACTCCTATATATCTTGTCTCTTTTAATTTTATTACATCTTTTATATTAGCTTTTATTAATTTATCTTCATTTTTAACCTCTACATCTACAGTGTACACAAAATCAATCTTCCCTCTTCTTGCATCTATAGATTCTTTATATATAGTGTACTTTATAAGGTCTTTTTCTTTTATTTTCAATTTTTTTAATATAAGTTTCTTTAATACTAATATATCTTCATTTATGCTTATTTTTAAATTAGATACTCTTAACATAACTTTCCTCCTATTTAAGTTTTAATATTTTGTATTTTTCTTTATATCTAAAAATACATTAAACAATATAAAAGCTAGGGTATATACCTAGCTTTCTATAAATATTACATCTATATTCTCTTTTTTTAGACTTTCTTCCCAAATTTCATCTAATATAAACGCTTTAATATCTTCTTTTATACTTGATTTATCTAATTTGGGGTTTACATTTTTCACTAAAGCTAACATATCCATTGATTTACCTATTTTCTCTACATAAATAGGATTAACTTTAATACTAACTAATTTTAGATCACATATAAATTGTTCTTTATCACTTAAGTCTATTCTATCGTCGTATTTATAAATTTTAAATTCTGTTACACCTTCAAAAGGTGTTATTTCTTCTATACCTGCTAAATTCATATTGTTAGTCCTTTTTAGTTATAAGTCCTCTTATAACCTTCATATTGTTGAATATTTTTTCTAAGAATATTTCAGCTTCTTCATTATCATCTAAAAGAGCTATTTGTAATTCATCATTTTCAGATATACCTTTATTTTTACAGTATTCTTTTCCTATTTCTATTAATTCATTTTTCTTATCTTGAGATAAGTCAAATTCCTTATAATCTATTATTATATATTGTTTAGTTTTTTGAACACTAGATTCATTATATCCTATTTCTATATGATAAATAACCGCATAAAGGTTATTTGGATTTTCTTCTCCATTATACACAGGAACTGCTGGATTAGATTTTATGTAATTTGTTGATACGGCAATTGCGCTTCCTAACTTAAGACTCATACATGTACCTCTTTCTGTATATTTTATATCTTTATTTTATACATTATTTGAACATATTAAAACCTTTTTTTAATAAAAAATATAAAATTTATACAGATATTTTTATATTTTTGGATAAAATTTTAGGAATTATATTTAAATATAATTCCTAAAATTTTAGTTTATGCTTTTTATTAAGATACTTTAAGGTCTTTATATCTTTTTCCTAATGTACTAGGGCTTATTTCATACTTCTTAGATATTTGAGCTTGTGTTATACTTTCACCAGCATTTTTCTTTATGTGGTATTCAACAGCAGCTGCCCATCCGTTTTCAGATCCTTTAACATCTGAGTTTGTTTTTGTATACTCTTTCCAGAATGATACACAAGCATCTATATGCTCAGCTTCAACATTTTGTCTAAGAACAGAACATACTTTACAATCATCTTCTTGTCCATCTTCAGAAGTTAAAGCTACTTCTTCTTGTACTTTTTTCATTTTTGATTCTTTTTGTTCTTTTAAATATTCTGCTATACTTGGATCAAGTAATTGTTGCATATACTTATATAATATGTGTGTATGATGTATTAAGAATGTCTTCATATCTTTATATAGATCTTCATATTGATTGAATAGATATCTAACATCATTGCATATTACATCCTTAACTGCATTAGATATGCTTATAGTTACATCTATTAGTATACTAGTTCCTTCTATTTCAACTATTCTAGCTATCATGCAACTTCCAACTTTAAAGTCTTTTAATAAGTTGATGTCTTCTGTTGAAATTTCTCTCTCAGTTAAACAGTCTTTTAATACTATTTTACCTTCTAATATTTCTGTAACTTCATATACGCTTACGTAAGATTCAAATAAGCTTCTTAACACTTCAACATCTTGAGTTGTTAAGTTATCTCTATTTTCTTCATAAAATTCAACTGTCATTACTTTCTTATTTTCCATTATGTGGTCTTGGATAAAATAAGTGTTGAAGAATCTTTCGAATTTTTCATTAGTTGCTTCATCCTCAACTATATAGAACATTTCCTTAGCTTTTTCACATTCTTCTTTAAATTTATCTTGTTTAGCAAATTCCTGTATTCTTGTATATAATTGTGAATATTGTTTTTGTGTAGAACTAACTTTTCTCTCAGCTCTCTCCATAACAACATCTTTATTTAAACAGCATTTTTTATATTTTTTGCCACTTCCACAAGGGCATAACTCATTTCTCCCTAACAATGTGACTGTCACTCCTTCATTTTTATATTAGATTAAAGTACAATTTATTATTATACCATTTTTTATTAAATGATTCTATAAATATCATATTATTTTATTAAATTTATGTATACTGTTAAGTTTTGGTATATAAAATTGACCTTTGGATATATATAGTGTTTCTACAGATTTTTTAAATATTCCTTCATATTTATTTTGTCATTTTTATACTTAATACTATTAAATATCTTATAAGACTTTGTATATATACACTATCCTTTCTTAAAATATGTTTTTCTTTTCAAAATCTATCCTAATATACAAAAAAACTATCTAAATTTATAGATAGTTCTTATTTTTTATTTTGTATTCTATTTTTTAAGATTCTTTTTCTGGATAAAAAGGTTCTTTATCAATTAAAACTGATACGTCTCCCTTCTCAGATATTTCAACCTTAAAACTAGATTCTTTATCTTTGCTCTGTGGTCTTGGAGCTACTGTAATAAATCCTTTTGTTACTAACTCTTGGATAATGTCGGTCTCATTATTTATTTTATTTATTTCAATTTCTCCACTTTGTATGGCTAAATTTGTAGCCGTAACTAAACCTGATGCTGCTACCTTATCGGCATTAATTTTTGCCGTCTGCTGAACTTCTCCAAACTTCAGAAATCCTATCCCAGATAATATTCCTAAAATAGTTATAACTATAACCATTTCTACTAGTGTGAATCCTTGCTTCTTTTTGCTTTTTTTATTAATCATAATTTCACCTCTTAAAATGAACTTGATAAATCAAACATAGGAGTTATCATTGCTATAGCAAATACCCCCACAAAAATACCTATTATGACTATTATTGTAGGTTCTATAGATTTGATTACTTTCTCTATTTTTGTACTTAGTTTGCTTGTGTATAGATCTTCGCTAGATTTTAAACATCTATCTAATCGCCCACTTTCTTCTCCTATTTTTATTATACTTATGAGCGATTTTGGAAATATATTTGATAAGCTTATTGAATATGAAATACTATTCCCTTTGTTGATATGATCTATTGAAATTAAAATTTTTTTATAAATATATTTATTATCAATAACTCTTGCAGATATTTCTACTGCCTCAGTTATCTGTATACCACTTTCTATTAATAGCCTTAGTGTTGAACAAAATCTACTAGCCACTAATAATTCTATTATACCTCTTATTATTGGCAATCTTAATGCTACTATATATAGTATAGCTTTAAATGTGTAAGTATATTTATATAAATAAAATATCCCAGATACTATTGATAATAAACCAAATATTATTGTACTAAAGTTATTTCTGAAGAATTTTCCTAAATTTATAAGTACCTTTGTTAATACTGGAATATCTATATCATTTACTATGAAAATAGATTCAAAATTTGGTATTATCATAGTTATTGCAACTATTACAGAGATTAAAAATGATATACAAACAAATGCTGGGTATATCAACATATTTTTTATCCTAGACTTGGACTTATATTGATTGTCATAATACTTAGCTAGATTATTCATAGCATATTCTAACTTTCCAGTAACTTCACCTGCTCTTATAGTACTTATAAAAAACATTGAAAATGAATTTGTATTTTGAAATGATTGACTTATAGAATTACCTTTTTGTATATCTTGTATTATTTTATTTATGACTCTTCTTATCTTTGGGCTTGATTGATTTCTTATTAATTCAAATGCATTTATTATATGACATCCTGAATCTAATAATATACCCATTTCATTGCATAAATCTTTTAATTCTCTATCTTTTAATTTGTATGATTTCTCTTTTAACTTTTTATTTTTATTATTTACTACTTTACTTTCAGTAAAATCCTCATATATATTAGAATCCATTTTATCCTCGTTTATTGTATAAATTATAATTTTAAATACCTATTTCTAAACTTATGTATTCTTCTTCAGTAGTTATATTATTATCGATTAAATCTTTTGCACTTTCTTCAAATGTTATCATGCCATTTTTTATTGCAGTATCTTTTATGGTGTTATAATCTTGCATATTTTGTATATCTTTTCTTATATCATTATCTATTTCTAGTATTTCATAAATAGCAGTTCTTCCTTTATAGCCCAATCCATTACATTCTTCGCACTCCCTATTTGTATGTTTCTCATTAGTTTGGTTTAATTCATTTACTTCCTTCTGCATAATACAAGTGGTACATACTTTTCTTATGAGCTTTTGAGATATAATTCCTATTAGAGATGCACTTATCAAATATTGTGGTATTTCCATATCTAATAATCTAGATATGGCAGATACTGCATCTTTAGTATGTATAGTACTTATCACTAAATGGCCTGTAGTAGCTGCTTTTATTGCTATTTTTGCTGTTTCTATATCTCTTATTTCTCCAACTATAATTATATCTGGGTCTTGTCTTAATATAGACCTTAATCCATTTTCAAAACTCAAGCCTACTTTATTATTTACTTGTATCTGGTTTACTCCTTCTATTTTGTACTCTACAGGATCCTCTATAGTCACTATGTTTTTACTTGTGCATTTTAAATCATTTATTATAGAGTATACTGTTGTGGTTTTTCCACTTCCTGTTGATCCTGTTACTAATAATATCCCTGACTTTTTATTTATAATACTTTCTATCTTATCTATAGCTTTATTAGAAAATCCAAGTTCTTCTTTTCTTTTTAGAAATGACTTTCTATTTAATATTCTTAAAACAATTTTTTCACCATAAACAGTTGGTAGAGTTGATGCTCTAATATCAATCACTTGACCTTTTACCTCAATGGCAAGTCTACCATCTTGAGGTAATCTTTTTTCAGTTATATTCATAAATGTATCTAATTTTATTACTACTAATAGTTGTTGATATACTTCATATTCTATTTTTATATCTTCTACTAAGAATCCATCTATCCTTAACCTAACTATTATATGCTCTTTAAATGGTTCTATGTGTATATCACTAGCATTTTTTATTATAGCTTTGTCTAATATACTTTTAAAAATGTCTCTTGCATAAGTTTCATTTAAATTTATATTATTTCCTATGTACAATTCTTCTTCTGGTCTTTTTAGAACTTCTTCTTTTACATCATTTTGTATGTGTTTATGTTTCATATTAAACACTTTGTATTTGTTTCTAATTATTTTATTTTTTAAAGATATACTCTCAATTTTATTTAGTTTTATTTTATTTACCTCCTATATACTCAAATTTACCTTGATAATTAATTTTTCCAATTTGATACTCTCTAATTAGTATCGCCATCATGCTACTTATTAATATATACTAGTTAATATTATCAACATATATTTGTCTTTCATACAACTATACTCCCTATAAATTAATTTTTATGTTATTTAATTTCTAATAATATCATCCATATTTTTAATAACTCTTTAGAGTTCTAAGTATATTAAATAATATGTAGTTTAATTCTAATAAAAAAAGAGAAAGACACGTTGTGCCTTTCTCTTTTTTTATTATTCTTCATACTTCAAAATTCTATTTATTATCTCTTCTTTTAACTCTTCCATTTTATCAAAGTTCATATTAGGCACATAGTATGCTTCTATAATATCATGCTTTGCCTTAGCCTTTTTTAAGTTTGATATAGCATAATTTAATAGCTCATCAAATACTTTTTTATCAAACTTAATTTCTTCTATATATTTTTCTAATTTTTCTTCATCTAGGTAAGCATTTAAATTTATAGTATTCTTACCTTCAAATAAACTACTTACGGTTATACCTATATCTAAATCTTTTATTATTACAGTTTCAATCTTATCCTTAATAAGTGGATAATGAAAAATTTCCACATTCATTCCCTTTTGAATGGCTTTATCACATATATTTCGTAAAAACGTAGTTTTACCTGTTCCTATATTACCTTTCAAGTGATATACCTTATTAACTTGACTTAATATACTATCTGCATAATCTAAATGTCCGACTGGTGTTATAGCTGTTCCAAATAAATGTCTTGGTGATTTATAAATACCAGTACTACTAGAATCTTTAAATATATCGTGTATAAAATGCTCTATTTTTAGATTTACTTGACCAAAGTCCATGCAATCTCTATACTTTTCTTCTATATCATAATAAATTGACTCAGCAGCTTTTAAATACTTATATGCTCTTTTAAATGAGTTACTTATATCTTTTCCACATTCTACAATAGTATCTTTATTTTTTTCTAATTTTTCTACATCCCAATATTCACCAAAATTTAATATTTCATCTATAGCACCAGGGTCTTTTGGGTCTACAATATGCGGTGCAGTTGCATCTAGCAGAACTACTCCTAATTTAAGTATCACAACCCCATCTAAAGAGCTTGGATCTGATGGACAGTAGTGTAGCTCTACATCATACCCTTTTTCAATAAATTCTTTTGCTATTTTTTTCATAAATGATGATTTTCCAACTCCTGGTCCACCTTTTAAGCAAAAGATTCTATTAACATTTTGAGGTATTATATTATCAAAAAAATTAAATGATCCATTTGCCGTATTTCCACCTGGGAATAACTTCCTAACTCTACCTGCCATGATTTAGCCCCCTCATATTTTTCTTCTACTTTATAAAATATTAATTTGCATTTTATTTTGTTACTATCTTAAAAATTATTTTGTCTATAACTAATTATTTTAATACATTTTTTAATATTAAAATTCAATGAATGCTTTTTATAGTTATATTCTTATTTACTTATAATATCTATTTAATAATTTTGTAATATAGCTATATCTAACTAAATAATCTTAAATAAAAATAGAACCGTCTCAATTTTGAGACGGCTCCTTATACTACGCTACATTATTTTGTATTTCTTGTTTTATCTTCTTATTTTTAATTATATTATAAATTGGCAAGCCAGCTAATGTTATTATAAGTCCTAATATAGCATTTTGTGTTTGAGTGATAAATGTACTAACAACAATAAATACTCCTCCTATTATTGCTATTATAGGTATTACTGGATATAACGGTACTTTATATGATCTCTTCATATTTGGCTTATCTTTTCTAAGTTTTATAACTCCTACAAATAACATTGTGTAGAATATCCATATTGTAAATATTGCTAAATCAGATAGGAAATTGAACTGACCTGATAAAGAATATATTATTGCTAACCCAGCTATTAACCACATTCCATTTAATGGAACACCATTATTATTTAACTTAGCAAAAGTTTTTGAAAAAGGTATTCTCCCGTCACATCCCATTATATAAGGTATTCTTCCTCCGGTCATCAAGAAACCATTTAATGTTCCAAATACCGATATTAATATACCTACACTTATCACCTTAGCTCCTGATTCTCCAAATAATTTACTTGCTACAAGTGTAGCTGGTGCACTTACTGCTGCCATCTCTGATGCTGGAACAACACATAAGTATGCTACATTTATAATTATGTATACTCCCATTACTAAAGAAATTCCGCCTACTATAGCTTTAGGTAAATGCTTAGCTGGATCTTTCATCTCACCTGCTAATGCTCCCACATATATCCATCCATCGTATGCAAATAAAGTTGCTATAAGTACTTGAGATATGGCGCTAACCATATTCGTATTTTCACCTACCAGAGGTGTCATTATATCTGTTGATGGTTCTCCTTTTATAAATCCAAATATAACTATAAGTGCTAAAGGTATTAACTTACATATTGTAGATACAGTTTGTATTCCTCCTCCAAATTTGGCACCTAGAGAATTTAATAAAGCTATAAGCACTATTACTCCTATTGCAATTAAAATTACATATATGTCACTTTGTAAACTCAATAAGCTCACTGCTTCTTGTGCAAATATAATTCCTAGCGCTGCTGTTATTGCAGGTATAAATAGTATAGATTGCATCCATCCTGTTAAAAATCCTACTTTTTCACCGTAAATTTCTTCTAAATAAACTATTAATCCACCTGGTTTTACTATACTAGAAGATATTTCAGCTGCTGTAAGCCCAGCAGCTATAGTTATAAGTCCCCCTATTAACCATGCTAAAAGTCCTAGACCTGCTCCTCCATTTGTAGATTCATATATGGCTTGTGGTTTAAAGAATACTCCCGAACCTATTAGCATTCCTACTACCGTAGAAAGTGCTGCACTTAAGCCTAATGTCTTTCTTAATCCTTTTTGATTATTGTTACTCATTGTTTCACCCCCAAGTTGCTCTATTTCGTGTTATTTTACATATTTTACTATTTAATTTAATAAATATCAATATAAATTGACATTTTAGTTTTAATTTTTTAAATTTTTTTAATTTTAAAATATTTACTTTAATTAATATAAATTTATAAATTATTTTTCTATAAATAATATAAAAAAATAGACTATCTCAGTTTTGAGATAGTCTATTTCATACTAGTCAACAGTTATTTCATAACCAGCTTCATTGTATTGGCTTATTATTTCTTTCCATATTTCTTCTACTCCAGTTTTCTTAAGAGAAGATATAGGAAGTATCTTTTCATCTTTATCTAATTGTAATTTCTTTCTTATCATACTAAAATGCTTTTGGTATTTACCTTTAGCTATTTTATCTGCTTTAGTAGCTATTACTACGCATTTATATCCAAAGTGCTTTATCCATTCATACATCATAACGTCATCACTTGTAGGTTCATGTCTTATATCTACTAATAAGAATATTGCACATAATTCTTCTCTATCAGCTAGATATCTTTCCATTATAGTTCCCCATTTTTCTTTTTCAGATTTTGCAACCTTTGCATATCCGTAACCTGGAAGGTCAACAAAGAAAAATTCTTGGTTTATAAGATAGAAGTTTATTGTTCTAGTTTTACCAGGCGTCTGACTTGTTCTAGCAAAATTTCTTCTATTTAATAATGTGTTTACTGTTGATGATTTTCCAACGTTAGATCTACCAACTAAAGCTATTTCTGGTATACCTTCGTCTGGGTATTGAGCTCTGTTTACTGCACTCATTGTTATTTCTGCACTTCTAATTTTCATTACTTTTCACCATTCCTTACTAATGCCTGCTCTAATACTTGGTCCATATGGTCTACAAGTACAAATTCCATTTTTTCTTTTACATTTTCAGGTATTTCATCTAAATCAGCTTCACACTCTTTTGGAAGTAATACCTTTGTTATTCCAGATCTATGTGCAGCCAATAGTTTTTCTCTAACTCCACCTACAGCTAAAACTCTTCCTCTAAGAGTTATTTCTCCTGTCATAGCAACATCATTTCTTACTGGTATATTTGTTAATGCTGATAAAACAGCTAAAGCCATTGTTATACCTGCTGATGGACCATCTTTAGGTACTGCACCTTCTGGTAAATGTATGTGTATATCTTTATTTTGGTAAAAATCAGGATCTATATCAAATTTGTCAGCAATTGATCTTATATAAGATATACCTGTTCTAGCTGATTCTTTCATTACATCACCTAGTTTACCAGTTAATACTATTTGGCCTTTACCTTTTACAACATTTACTTCTACAGTTAGAGTTTCTCCTCCAACAGACGTCCATGCAAGACCTGTTACAACACCTACTTCTGGTTTAGTTCCTGCTAATTGATGTCTATATTTATTCTTACCTAAGTAATCATCTAGGTCAGATTTATTTATAACTATTTCTTCTAAAGATTTATCTTCTACATACTTTTTAGCTGCTTTTCTGCATATTTTACCTATAGTTCTTTCAAGGTTTCTTACCCCTGCTTCTCTAGTATAAGATCCTATTATCTCTCTCATAGTTTCTTCATTTATTTTAACAAAACCAGGTGCTAAACCATGTTCTTTTATTTGTTTAGGTAATAAATATTTATTAGCTATATTAAGCTTTTCCTCTTCTATATATCCAGATACCTCTATTATTTCCATTCTATCTAATAAAGGTCTTGGAATAGTTCCTAAGCTATTTGCAGTTGTAACAAATAATATTTTTGATAAATCAAAAGGAACTTCCATGTAGTGATCCACAAAATCTTTGTTTTGCTCTGGATCTAAAACTTCTAACATTGCAGCAGATGGATCTCCCTTATAATCTGCTGACATTTTATCTATCTCGTCTAGTAAGAATACTGGATTTTTAGTTTTGGCTTCTTTTATTCCATTTATTATTCTTCCTGGTATAGCTCCTACATAAGTTCTTCTATGACCTCTTATTTCAGCTTCATCTCTAACTCCACCTAAAGATATTCTAACGAATTTTCTTCCTAATGAGTTCGCTATCGATTTTGCTATAGATGTTTTACCAACACCTGGAGGTCCTACTAAACATATGATAGGTCCTTTTAGTGATTTTGATAATGTTCTTATAGCTAAATACTCAAGTATTCTTTCTTTTACTTTTTCTAATCCATAATGTTCATTATCTAATATTTCTTTAGCTTTTTCTATATCAAGCTTGTCTCTAGTTTCATTGTTCCAAGGTAATGAGAATATATTATCTAAATACCCTCTTAAAACTGATACATCTGGAGACATTGGTGATATTCTAGAAAACTTATCTATTTCTTTAGATATCTTTTCTTTTGTTTCTTTAGGAGCTTTTATTTTCTTAAGCTTTGCTCTATACTCGTCAGCTTCAGAATTTATGTCTTCTTCTTCTCCTAATTCTTTTTGTATAGCTTTTAATTGTTCTCTTAGGTAATATTCCTTTTGAACCTTATTCATTTGCTTTTTAACTCTTAGAGTTATTTTCTTTTCTATTTTAAGTATATCTATCTCTTCTAAAAGAGTTTTGTATATTAATTCTAATCTTTTCTTAATATCAAACTCTTCTAAAACTTCTTGCTTTTGTTCTGGTTTTAGATAGATATTAGCAGCTATAGTGTCTATAAAACGATCTACATTTTCTATTTCACCTAGAGATATTAATATTTCTGGTGATACTCTATTTCCTATGTTTATGTACTCTTCAAATGCATCAAACACATTTCTTACAAGTGCTTCTACCTCAATATCTTCTTCTGCATTTTCATCATCGTATGCTATTTCCTCTATTGTTGCTTTAAAATACCCTTCTTCATTGCTTACTTCTTTTATTTTACCTCTTGAAATTCCTTCTACTAATACACGTACTGTATCCCCAGGAAGTTTTATCATTTGTTTAACTTTACATATAGTTCCTACATGATAAAAATCATCTTCTGTTGGCTCATCAACTTCTGCTGCTTTCTGAGAAGTTAAGAATACTAACTCATCAGCTAACATAGCTTGGTCTAAAGCTTTTAAAGATATTTCTCTTCCTATGTCAAAGTTTAGTATCATATATGGGAATATCGCTAATCCCCTCAGTGGAATTAGCGGTAATTCATGTTCTATCTTCGTATAATTCTGTTCCACTAATATCACTCCTTAAAGTGCTAGATTTTATTGCTTTATATATTATATATTTACAATCCCTAATTTTCAACATTTATAGAAAAATTCACTTTTCTTAAAGAATGTATAAACAAATTTATTGATTTGATAAAATCTTTTATCATTTTTCTCTTATTTTATTATGTTGTAATATTGAATGTAATATACTAATGAATAAACTTTATATTTTCTATTTTAAGATAATATATATTTATAAATATACTCTTATATAATTTTTATGATAAACTTTAAATAGGTTTTATATGAATAGTTTATATGATATTTTAATAATAAACAAGTTTTGACTATTATATGTAATGATCCTCTTTTATCTAATTAATGATATTTTATACTTTTTAAAGTTTATTAATCTATTAATACCCATTAATTATAGTTATAAAATCCTTACATTTAAAAAGGAGCTTTTAAGGCTCCTCTTTTTTATTATGCACTTTCTTCTTGATCTTTTAATATAAATACTGGTTGTTCTCCTTTAGTTACACATTCCTTTGTAACTACAACTTTTTTAACGTCATCTCTTGATGGAACTTCAAACATGCTCTCCATCATGATTCCTTCAACTATACTTCTAAGACCTCTTGCACCTGTGTTTCTTTCTATAGCTTTATTAGCTATTGCACGAAGTGCGTCATCTTCGAATTCTAGTTCAACGTCATCTATTTCTAAAAGCTTTTTGTATTGTTTTACTAAAGCATTTTTAGGTTCTTTTAATATTTGAACTAAAGCATTTTCATCTAATAATTCTAGAGTTGCAACAACAGGAATCCTTCCTATAAACTCTGGTATTAAACCAAATTTAAGTAAATCTTCTGGAAGTACTTGGGCATATACCTTTCCTAAATCCATTTCTTTTTTACTTTCAATTTTAGCTCCAAATCCTAGAGTTTTTTCTTTACCACGGCCTTGTATTATTTTTTCAATACCATCAAAAGCTCCACCTAATATAAATAATATATTAGTTGTATCTATTTTTAAGAATTCTTGATGTGGATGCTTTCTACCACCTTGTGGTGGAACGTTAGCTGTTGTTCCTTCTAATATTTTTAAAAGAGCTTGTTGAACACCTTCTCCACTAACATCTCTAGTTATAGATGGATTTTCTGATTTTCTAGCTATCTTATCTATCTCATCTATATATATTATTCCTCTCTCAGCCTTTTCTACATCAAAGTCAGCCGCTTGGATAAGCTTTAGTAGTATGTTTTCTACGTCTTCTCCAACGTATCCAGCTTCTGTTAAAGATGTTGCATCAGCCATTGCAAAAGGAACATTTAGAGTTTTTGCTAGTGTTTGAGCTAATAATGTCTTCCCTGAACCTGTAGGCCCAAGTAAAAGTATATTACTCTTTTGTATTTCTACATCTTTATTGCTTGCCTTTTTACTGTATATTCTTTTATAATGATTATAAACTGCTACTGATAAAGCTTTTTTAGCTGTTTCTTGACCAATTACATAACCATTTAAGATATCCATCATCTCTTTTGGCTTAGGTAGAGATGTTGTATCCTCTTCAACAGTGTCTTCTATTTCTTCTTGGATTATTTCATCACAAAGTTCAACACACTCATCACATATATAAACACTTGGACCTGCAATTAACCTTCTTACTTGCTCTTGGTTTTTGCCGCAGAATGAACATTTTAACTGTCTTTTGTCTTCATTTTTTGACATATTAAGCACCTCTTCCTATCTACGGTCTTTTTGTGTGATTACTTCATCTATTAAACCATATTCCTTAGCTTCTTGTGCGCTCATGAAGTTATCACGTTCAGTATCCATTTGAATAGTTTCTAATGGCTGACCTGTTCTTTCAGATAATATTTTATTTAAAGTGTCTTTCATTTTTAATATTCTTTTTGCGTGTATTTCTATATCAGTTGCTTGCCCTCTAGTCCCACCTAATGGTTGATGTATCATTATCTCACTATTTGGTAATGCAAATCTCTTTCCTTTTTCTCCTGCTGCTAATAAGAATGCTCCCATAGACGCTGCCATACCTATACAGATAGTGCTTACATCTGGTTTGATATATTGCATTGTATCATATATTGCCATTCCAGCAGTTATACTTCCACCTGGTGAATTTATATATAAATGTATATCTTTATCTGGGTCATCTGCTTCTAGGAAAAGTAATTGTGCCACTACAAGACCTGCTGTAGCATCATTTACTTCGTCTCCTAAGAATATTATTCTATCTTTTAGTAATCTAGAATATATATCGTAAGATCTTTCTCCTCTTCCTGTTTGTTCAACAACTACAGGTACTAATGCCATAGATCATACCCCCTCTATATGTTTATATTTATTTTGTTTATATATAATTTACAGTAGCCTAAAAGGCTACTGTAAAAAATTAAGCTATTACTGCATTATCAACTAATAAATCTATAGTTTTTCTTATCTTTATTTGACCTTTTATATCTTCTATATCAGTTTCTCTTAAAGATGCTTTTATTTTATCAGATTCCATGTTGTACATTTTAGCCATTTTTTCTAATTCTTCGTTCATTTCTTCTTCTGAAACTTCTATAGCTTCAGCTTTAGCTATTGCTTCTAATACTAATGAAGATTTTACTAATCTAGCAGCATCTTCTCTTCTTTCTTCTCTTAACTCTTCTATGCTTCTTCCAGTCATTTGTAATAACTGTTGTAAGTTTAATCCTTGGTATTGTAATTGCATGTTAAGTTCCATTAACATATTGTCTATTTGATGTTGTATCATAGCTTCTGGTATTTCTACTTCTGTATTTGCAGAAACTTTTTCAACTATAGCATTTCTCATTTCAGCTTCAGCTGAAGCTTTTGCGTTTTCTTCTAACTTAGCTCTTAAGTCAGATTTTAATTCAGCTAATGTATCAAACTCACTTGAATCTTTAGCAAATTCATCATCTAATTCTGGTAATTCTTTTACCTTAACATCATTTACTTTAACTTTGAATACTGCAGGCTTTCCAGCTAAGTTTTCAGCATGGTATTCTGCTGGGAACTCAACGTTTACTTCTACTTCTTCTCCAGCTTTCTTTCCTACTAATTGATCTTCAAATCCTGGTATGAAAGTGTTTGATCCTATAACTAAGCTATAGTTTTCACCTTTTCCACCTTCAAATGCTACACCATCAACGAATCCTTCGAAGTCTATTATAGCTGTGAATCCTTTTTCTAATGCTTTATCTTCTGCACTTACTAATCTAGCGTGCTTGTTTTGCATTTCTTGTAGGCTTACTTCAACTTCTGCTTCAGTTACATTATTATCAACTTTAGCTATTTCTATACCTTTGTAAGCTCCTAATTCAAACTCTGGTTTAACCTCAACAGTAACAACCATAACTAATCCGTTGTCTTTGCTTATTTCTTCTACATCTAAGTCTGGTCTATCTATTGGATCTATATCTAATTCTTTTATAGCTTCTGGATAAACTTCAGGGAATAATAATTCTATAGCATCGTTGTAGAATACCCCTTTACCGTATTGAGATTCTATTACAACTCTTGGAGCTTTACCTTTTCTGAATCCTGGTATATTGAACTTTCCTTTATTTTTATTGTATGCTTTTGTTACTGCTGCTTCAAATTTATCATTTTCTACAGTTATTTTTAAAGATACTTTAGTACCTTCTTTTTTTAATAATTCTGCTTTCATTAACTTAATCCTCCTAGTTATTGTTATGTAATTAATTTATATTGATTTTAATTTACAATATTATAGTTTAACTCTTTAATTATATCACATAAGTTTTTTTATTTACAAGTATTCACTTAGTTTATAAAACTTTTGAATACTTGTTTATATCTTAATTTCTGTCATATTTATTTTTCCATTATCTATATCTAATATTACAAAACTTTTATATGCGACTCCCCTTGGAAAAGATACACTTCCAGGATTAATATATAAAATTTCACCTTTTTCTTTACATAAAGGTGTATGAGTATGACCAAATACAACTATATCTGCATTTACAGACTTTGCTTTTATTTCTAGTTCATCTAATCCATACTTTACCCCATACTTATCCCCATGACACAAGAATATAGTTTTATCCTCTATATCAAATACCAATTCATCTTCTACATTTTCAAAATCACAATTTCCTTTTACAGCCATAATAGGAACATTAGTCATATTGTGTATATACTTAGAATCAGAAAAATTATCTCCTGCATGAATTAGTAAATCACAATCTTTTAAGTAGGGTATAGCTTTATCTATAAACTTAGTTATCATGTGTGTATCACTTACTATACCTATTTTCATTATCTCACTACCCTTTTAGAAAACTCACTTTTCATTAATTTTAATGCATTAGCTCTATGGCTTATACTATTTTTTACAGAACTTGGCATTTCTGCAAATGTTTTATTATATCCACTTACTATAAATAATGGGTCATATCCAAATCCATTTTTACCTTTTTCTTCAAATCCTATAGCCCCTTCACAAGTTCCTCTAACTACAAACTCTTTTCCATCTGGGAATACTACAGCTATAGCTGATACAAATCTTGCAGTTCTTTGACTTGCAGCCACATTATTTAAAGATTTCATTAACTTTTGTCTATTTTCTTCATCAGTTGCATTTTCTCCTGCAAATCTAGCAGAATAAATTCCTGGTTTTTTCCCTATAGCATCTACCTCTAATCCTGAATCATCAGCTATTGTTATCATATTTGTTTTCTTTGCTATAGTTCTTGCCTTTATAAGTGCATTATGTTCAAATGTTTTTCCATCTTCAACTATTTCTATTCCCGCTAAATCTACATCTTTTAATGAATATACATTGTATTCAAAGTCTTCTAGTATAGCACCTATTTCTTCTAATTTATGAGCATTATTTGTTGCTATAACAACTTCATTTCCATACTCCATACCTAATATTTCATCTGCTATTTCACCTAAAGCAGCTCTTTGCGCTTTTATTAATTCTTTATTTCCTTTTTCACCAAGTTCTAATAATTTATTTAAATCATTTCTTGAGAAAGGTCTTTCTTCTCCAGTTCCCTGAACTTCAACAAATTCACCTTTATCAGTCATTATTACATTCATATCTACATGTGCATTTGAGTCCTCTTCATAACATAAGTCAAGCATATGTTCTTGGCCAACTATACCAACACTTATTGCAGATACAAAGTTTGTTATTGGCATTTCTTTTATTGCTTTTGATTTATGTAATTTATTTAAAGCATCTACAACCGCTACAAATGCCCCTGTTATTGATGCTGTTCTAGTTCCACCATCAGCTTGAATAACATCACAGTCTACCCATATAGTTCTTTCGCCTATTTTAGATAAATCTACAACAGATCTTATAGTTCTTCCTATTAGTCTTTGTATTTCTTGAGTTCTCCCGTCTAGCTTTCCTCTTGATGCTTCTCTTATTTTTCTTTGATGAGTAGATCTTGGTAACATAGAATACTCAGCATTTATCCATCCTGTGCCAGTGTGTCTTAAAAATGGTGGTACTTTATCTTCTATTGAAGCTGTACATATTACTTTTGTTTCTCCCATTTCTATAAGCACAGAACCTTCTGCATATTTAGTATAATTTCTAGTTATTTTTATATCTCTTATTTCATCATTTTTTCTATTATTAATTCTCGCCATATAAATACCTCTCTTAACCTTGTATGCTTAGCTTTTATATATACTAATAATATTAGCATATATTGTTAATAGCTTTCTACATTCGTAATATTGTAGATGAAATATTCTTTCTACAATAGTTTATTTATTACTTTAATTCATTTTCTACTTCTTCTTTAGACTGTAAGCCTGTTAGTTGTATAAATTTATCTTCATCAATTACTTTTACACCCAAATCATTGGCTTTAGTTAATTTTGAACCTGCTTCTTCTCCAGCTAATACAAATGTTGTAGACTTACTTACACTTGAAGTAGCCTTTCCTCCCCTAGACTCTATCATCTCTTTTGCGTCATTTCTTTTAAGAGTTGGCAATGTCCCTGTAAGTACAATTTTCATCCCCTCAAATATTTTAGCAATATCAGAACTTTCATCTTGTATTGACTTTGTATTTACACCACAGCTCTTTAATTTTTCTATTAATTTTATATTCTTTTCTTCTTGGAAGAATTTCACAACACTATTTGCCATTATTCCCCCAAACTCTTCTAAGTTAACTAACTCTTCATTTGATGCAGACATTATTAAATCTAAATCCTTAAAGTTGTTAGCTAGTATTTTAGCTCCCTTAGTTCCAACAAATTTTATTCCTAATCCATTTATAAGCCTCCATAAATCATTTGATTTAGACTTTTCAATTGAGTTTAATAAGTTATTTGCTGATTTTTCTCCCATTCTATCTAGTTTTACAACTTCATCTTTATTTAATGTATATAAATCAGCTATATCTTTAATTAACCCTTTATCTAGTAAAAGTGTTATTATAGATTCTCCCAATCCATCAATATTCATAGCATCTCTAGATACAAAGTGAATTATCCCTCTTCTAATTTGAGCTGGACAAGATATATTAATACACTTAACAGCAGACTCCCCTTCTAATCTTACTGTTGGTTCAGAACATACAGGACATTTTTTCGGCATTTCAAAATCTATTTCATCTCCAGTACGCTCTTCTTTTATAACTTCTACAACTTGAGGAATTATATCACCAGCCTTTTGAACCAATACTGTATCATTTATTTTTATGTCTTTTTCTCTTATATAATCTTCATTATGAAGTGTAGCTCTGCTTACACTAGTTCCTGCTAGTCTTACAGGTTCTAATACTGCTGTAGGGGTTATTGTTCCAGTTCTACCTACTTCGACTATTATATCTAATATTTTGGTTTTCTTTTGTTCTGCTGGGAATTTATATGCTATTGCCCATCTTGGGCTTTTAGCAGTATACCCCATAGTTTCTCTTTGAGCTAAATTATTTACTTTTATAACCATACCATCTATTTCAAATCCTAGCTCACCCCTATTATCTGTCCAATATTTTATATGATCAATTACATCTTGTATATTATTATATACTTTATAATTTGGACTTACCTTAAATCCTAACTCTTTAAGATAATCTAAGGCTTCGCTGTGATTCTTAAAATCTGTGTTTTGTACATACTCTAAATTAAATATAAATATATCTAAAGGTCTTTTTGCTGTTAGCTTAGGATCTAATTGTCTTAATGAGCCTGCAGCTAAGTTTCTAGGATTAGCAAATAATTGTAATCCTTGTTTTTCTTGTTGTTCATTAACCTTTTTAAAATCATCTTTAGATATAAATACTTCGCCTCTTACACCAACTTCTTCTTGGTCTTTTATTCTTAAAGGTATACTTTTTACTGTTTTAAGATTTTGAGAAATATCTTCTCCTACAATACCATCTCCCCTAGTTGCTCCCTTTTCAAATAATCCATTATTGTATGTAAGTCCTACAGATAAACCATCTATCTTAAACTCTACAACATATTCTACTTCACCCTCTACCATGTCTCTTACTCTTTTGTCAAAATCTCTTAAGTCTTGTGCAGAGTATGCATTTGCTAAGCTTAACATTGGTATTTTATGAACTACTTGTTCAAACTTATCTAATGGTTTTCCTCCAACCCTACTTGATGGAGAATCTACTCTTTTTAACTTAGGATTTTCTTCTTCTAACTTTATTAGCTCCTTCATTAGATTATCATATTCATAATCAGATATTTCAGGAGTATCTTCATTATAGTATTTATCATTGTGATAATTTATTAAATCTATTAATTCACTTATTCTATTCTCTACATTCACTATTATCACCTCTTATGTAAAATCTTATTTTTTATTATTGCCATTTTATAACTTTAATATATTTTAGTATATCACTATAACCTTATCATTTGTTTAATTATTTCATATTATAATTTCTCTATAATAAAAAAATAAAAGTCCTTCAATTGCTTGAAGGACCAATCTATTTAAAAATAAATGTATATATGACTGCGATGATAAGTTCTGAGGTGCTATATACATTTATTTAATACTATTCTAACCAAATTCCACTATATTTATTTGCATTTTTATTTCTTTTCTAATTTTGCTACACATTCTACGTGCATAGTATGAGGGAACATATCTACTGGTTGTATTTCAGTACATCTATACCCTCTTTCATCTAGGTAATTTAGGTCTCTTGCTAATGTAGATGGATTACAAGATACATATACCACTCTATCCGGTTGCATTGATATTATTGTATCTAATACTTTCTCATCACATCCTTTTCTAGGAGGGTCTACTACAACTACATTAGCTGTTTTTCCTTCGCTATACATCTTAGGAACAACTTCTTCAGCCTTACCTACATAGAATTCAACATTGTCTAATTTATTTATCTGAGCATTTATTTTAGCATCTTTTATAGCATCTTCCACTATTTCTATTCCATAAACCTTTTTTGCCTTTTGAGCTAAGAATAATGATATAGTCCCTATTCCACAGTATATATCAAATACAGTATCATTTTCTTTTAAATCAGCATATTCTAAAGCTTTATTGTATAAAACCTCTGTTTGAACTGGATTTACTTGGAAGAATGATAATGGAGATATTTCAAATACTAAATTTCCTATATAATCATTTATTTTTCCATTTCCATATATAACTCTATTTTCTTTTCCTAATATAACATTAGTTTTTTCTCTATTTACATTAACCACTAAAGTTTTAAATCCTGGTATATTTTCTTCTAGTACTGATGCTAACTCCTTTAAATATGGCAACTTTTTGCCATTAGCTACTAATACAACCATTACTTCATTAGTCGTAAATCCTATTTTAGTTACTAAATGTCTTAATACTCCAGTGTGTGTTTTTTCATCATAAACACTTACATTATATGCATTTATATAAGTCTTTATTATTTTCACTATTTTATCATTTATGTCATGTTGTATTATACACTTGTCCATTGGAATTATATCATGGCTTTTTTTCTTATAAAAACCTATTACTGGATTATTTCCACTCTTTTGTATAGGAAATTGTGCTTTGTTTCTATACCTAAAAGGATTTTCCATTCCTATAGTATTGTGTATTTCTACGTTATCTAATTTTCCGATTCTCGTTATAACTTGTTTTACTTCATTTGTTTTTATATCTAATTGCTTTTGATATTCTAATTCTTGTACCTGACATCCACCGCAATCTTTAAGTGAATCACTACATTTTCTATCAACTCTAAATGGTGATTTTTCTATTATTTCAACTATATCTCCAACTGCATAGTTTTTCTTAGATTTGTTTATTTTAACTTTTACCTTGTCTTCTACTAATCCGCCCTCTACGAAGACTGTAAATCCATCATGTTTTCCTATTCCTACTCCACCTTGACCTATATCAACTATATCTACAATATATTCTTTATTTTTTGTCAACATCAAAGTATCCTCCGTCCGTATATTTTAAAGCTACAAGAATTTATTTTACCAAAAAAATAGAGCCTTATAAAGCCCTTATATAAATAAATCTCTACTTTTATAGCCCCTATACATTTGTAAGCAAGCAAATAATAATAATATAAAACCAAATATAGGGCCTATATATACTAATTTTTCTGCTAAACGTTCTGCTACCCCACTATCTACAATAGCCTTAACTGCGCCTGTGTAGTCTGCCTTGGCATTAATTCCATATCTTATCCATGTAAAAGAAGTCATTATAGCTACAGGTACAACACTCATAGTCATATAAAATCCCGTCATGGTTCTTTGTTTAACACCTTTTAGACCCATGTATATAGGTAAGAAAAATATCACTGGCAATATAAATCCATAAAACTGTGGAGATAGTGCTAAAAACAATATGGAACTAAATAAAAAACTCGTAATATACTTTCTTAAGTAACTTGTCTTTCCCTCAAAGTCACATAAAGATGCTTTTAAATATCTTATGTAAACTTCTATACTTCCTTCTATTTTGTTTTCATCTTTAGATCCTTTAATTTCTTTTAAAAGCTCTGTTCCTTTTGAATTTAGTTGCTGATACTGCTTTTTAAAATTTTCATTTATTTCTATGTCCTCATACTTTGTATATAATGTTTTAAGCTGTTTTATGTATTTTTCCTTTTTATTATCCTTTATCCTCTTAGATTTCTCAACCTCTATTCTTATTTGATTTATAGTTGTCATAACTAATTTTCCGCCCATTAAAATCCCCCCTTAAATATATATTAATATACTTAATCTATTTTTACCTTATTATATATGTGTTTTATTCAAAAAACCCTACAGTAAAATTAAGTAGGGTTTTTATATTTTATCTTACTTTTGATCTTTAATTATAGTTTTCATAGATACTCCTATACAAACAAATATTGTAGTCCATATTGTCCCCATAAATACCCATGCAGCGCCTGTCATAAGTTCAACCTCCTTTATTTTATGAAGTTGTTACTTTATTTGATTCTATTTCCTCTTTATATTTAGATTTGATAGATTTATATGATTGAATAAAGCCAATCAATAATACTCCAAAAACAACTGCTCTACCTAAATTTACCCAAACGGCAAACTCTGGTATACCTTCTATATAGCTTGGTGTTATTTTAAAGTTACCAGCCATCCAGTAATCTCTTGTGAAGAATACTAGGAAAGTTATTATAGTTATTGGTGTTAAGAACTGATGGAACAATCTAAAGAACCACTTAGGGACTTTCCATAATCCGCCTCTATTCATTTCTTGTAAAGCCTTATCTTTAACACACCAACCTATTACTATTATCTCTATTAACCCAAGAACTATCAGTAAGTAGTTACCTATCCAGTTGTCAATTTCTGTAAAGTAAACTAAGTTAGCACTTTGAGTTAGTATTGACTCTAATGCTATTGGTGCCCCAACTATTAGATATCCAACAAATACTATCCAAGCACCTTTCTTTCTATCTATACCTGCATCTTCTTCTAGTAATGCAACTAAATAATTGTACATTGCTATTGCAGATGTTATACCAGCAAAGAATAACAATAAGAACCACAGAGCTCCAAATATTCCTCCACCAGTCATAGTGCTAAATACATTTGGTAATACCATAAATGCAAGACCTATACTTCCTTTTATACCTTCTGGTCCTAAAAATGCATAAGCTATAGGTATAACAGCTGTACCACCTAATATAACTTCTGCAAATTCATTTAATGATACTGTAGCTACAGAAGCTGTTACTATATCTTCATCTGGCTTTAAGTAAGATGCATAATTGTGTATTATACCCATACCTAAAGATAATGTGAAGAATATTTGACCTGCTGCTGCTATTGCAGATGACCATGATAATTGACTAAAGTCTGGATTCCATATAAAGTTAAGACCTGCTAATGAACTCCAATCTGGATTGACTGGTGCCCCTAGTGTCAACGCTCTTATACCTAGTATAATACCAAATACATAAAGCGTAGGCATCATAACTTTGGCCCATGATTCTATACCTTTTTGTATACCTTTCATTACAGCAAATGCTAGACAGAGTAATGAAATAACCCAGAATATTAAATTCTTCGGATCTTGTATATAACTTCCAAAGAAAGCTCTTGGATCTGAATTGTATCCTCCTGTTAATGAGTTGAATGCAAACCCTAATGACCATCCTATTATGTGATTGTAGTAAGAGTTAACTAATATAGTAACTCCAAAAGCTATCATTCCACATAAAGCTCCAACTATAATTGCTTTTTTCGGAGCCATTGCTTGCTTAGCCTGTAAATACATCATAGGACCTATTGTACCATGCCCATATTTACCTCCATGGCGTCCAATACTCCATTCAACTAACATTATAGGTATACCTATAACTATTAGTGCGAAGAAGTATGGTATCATAAATGCTCCTCCACCATTTGAAGCGGCTACATATGGAAATCTCCAGAAGTTCCCTAGCCCAATAGCATTACCCGCCATAGCCAATATAAGGCCAACCTTAGAACCCCAATTCTCTCTACTCTCTGACATTTGTATCCCCCCTTTTTTTATAGTTATGCTCTAAATGAGGTGCATATTACTGTTACATATCAATTTGTTACAGAATATGAATACAAAAAATAGCCACTAAGTTTAATTATTAAACTTAGTGGCTAATATATAACTCAAAAATATAGTATAACTGACTTTAGGCATTTTAAAGTTGTTATTTTTAAGTTTTTAGAAAATTTAAAATTATTTTTTAATTCTTTTTACTACAGAACTCTACTTGATCCTCTATATATTACTCCTCTTGATGCATCAACAGTTATAACCTCTCCATCTTTTACTATACTTAATATATCTCTAGCTGAAACTATAACTGGTTTATCTAAGTTTAGTCCAACTATTGCTGCATGTGAAGTCATTCCGCCTTCTTCTGTTACTATAGCTCCTGCTTTTTCTATATATGGATTCATTTCTATATCAGTCATGGTTGTAACTAATATATCTCCTTCGTTAAACTCTACACATTCCCCTACATTTCTAACTATACGTACATTACCTTCAGCAGTCTTACTTCCAACACCTATACCATTTGCTATTTCTTCACTTATAACATGAACTTTTATTAAGTTAGTAGTTCCGCTTACTCCAACAGGTACTCCAGCTGTTATAACAACTAATTCTCCATTGTTTATGTATTTAGCATTTTTAGCTGCTTCTATAGAGTTTTCTATAACTTCATCTGTATTGTGAGCATTAGATGCTTTAACACTATATACTCCCCAAGTAAGAGCTAATCTTCTCATAACTTTTTCATCATCAGTAGTAGCTATTATTGGACACTTAGGTCTAAATTTAGATACCATTCTAGCAGTGTATCCTGTAGATGTAGAAGTTATTATAGCTGATGCATTTAAATCTATTGCAGTTGTACAAGTAGCATGACTTATTGCATCTGTTACTGTTGAGTTATTATTAGTATTTTGCTTTAATAAGTTATCGTAATCTAATGTTTCTTCAGTTCTTTTAGCTATTGTAGCCATAGTCTTAACAGCTTCAACTGGATATTTACCAGCAGCAGTTTCTCCTGATAGCATTATAGCATCTGTTCCATCGTATATAGCATTTGCAACATCTGTAACTTCTGCTCTTGTTGGTCTTGGATTTCTTATCATAGAATCAAGCATTTGAGTAGCTGTTATTACTGGCTTAGCTAATTCGTTACATTTTCTTATTATCATCTTTTGAACTACAGGTATATCTTCTGTTGGTATTTCAACTCCAAGATCCCCTCTTGCAACCATTATACCATCAGAAACTTTTAATATTTCATCTATATTATCTACACCTTCTTGATTTTCTATTTTAGATATTATTTGTATATCTGTAGCATTATTTTTTTCTAATAATTCTCTTATAGCTAATACGTCTGATGCTTTTCTTACAAATGAAGCTGCTATGTAATCTATACCTTGAGATATACCAAATTCTATATCACTTGCATCTTTTTCAGTTATAGCTGGTAAGTTTATCTTAACACCCGGAACATTTACACCTTTGTGATTTTTAACTACTCCAGAGTTTTCAACTACACAAACGATATCATCTCCATTAACTTCTTTAACTCTAAGTCCTACTAATCCATCATCTATTAGTATAGTATCTCCTGAAACAACATCTTTAGCTAAATCTTTGTAACTTACTGTACAAATTTCTTTTGTTCCTATAACATCTTTCATCGTTATAGTAAATGTTTGCCCTTCTTCTAATAATACTTCTGGGTCAGCAAAGTTTCCTGTTCTTATTTCTGGTCCCTTAGTATCTAATAAAAGCGCTACTGGCTTTCCTAATTTTTCTCTTACCCCTTTAGCAACATCAAATCTTTCTTTGTGCTCTTCATGAGATCCATGAGAAAAGTTAAATCTACAAACGTTTAACCCACTCTCAACAAGTTGTGTTAATACTTCTTCCGTACTTGATGCTGGTCCTAATGTACAAACTATTTTTGTTCTCTTCATATTATTTAACATATATATGCTCCTCCTAAATTATATAGATAGTATTTTTGCCATCTCATAAGTTTCCTTATCAAAATCCCTAGTCATTGATAAAGCTTCAGTTATATCCATGTCAATTATTTCATTTGCTCTAGTACCTACAACTCTTCCAGCTTTACCATCTAGAAGCAATTCTACCGCTCTAACGCCCATCTTACTAGCTAATATTCTATCAAATGCCGTTGGACTTCCTCCTCTTTGGACATGTCCTAGTATTGTAACTCTTAAATCTGCATTTGTTCTAGCCACTATTTCTTTTCCAAGGTCTTGGGCATTTCCAACACCCTCTGCTAAAATTATTATACTGTGTCTTTTACCCCTTTTCTTTGTTGTATCTAACTTATTACATACATCATCTACATTATAGTTAATTTCTGGAACTATTATAGTTTCCGCTCCTCCTGCAAGACCAGCATATAAAGCTAAGTCTCCACAGTGTCTTCCCATAACTTCAATTATGTTAACCCTTTCATGAGATGAAGAAGTATCTCTTATTTTACCTATGGCATCTATTATAGTATTAATTGTTGTATCAAATCCTATAGTATAGTCTGTATACGCTAAGTCATTGTCTATAGTTCCTGGTAATCCTATTGCAGGGAAACCTAACTCTGTTAATTTTAATGCACCATTAAATGATCCATCTCCACCTATAACAACTAAACAATCTATACCATATTTTTTTAAAACTTTAACTGCTACTTTTCTTCCTTCTTCAGTTTTAAACTCTTCACATCTAGAAGACTTTAATATTGTTCCACCTCTATGTATAATGTCACCTACAGAAGATAAGTTCATTTCTTCTAGGTCTTCTTCTATTAACCCTTTATATCCTCTGTTAATTCCATATACTTTGCATCCGTAATAAATAGCAGATCTGACAACAGCTCTTATAGCTGCGTTCATTCCTGGAGCATCTCCTCCACTTGTTAATATACCTATAGTTTTCATAATGATACCTCCTAGTATATATTACATACAGGGACATTAATCGTCCCTGTATCTTTTTTTTATCCCATCAAAGTTAAAAAAATTAAACATGCTAATATATTCTTTTCTGATATTATACCATAATATACATTACTTTTTTAATAATATTATTAATATTCTTCTATTTTATTTTTATTCTTTATAGTACATAGGAAATTATATTCCTATTTTAACTTTATAGTAAATATAATCTCCTAAAATGTACTTTATTAAAATATTTTATCTAACGTTTTATTATAAAACTTCATTATTATCTTTATTTCTTTATCTTTATTTCTTTATCTTGATACAACTCTTAGGTAGTATTTTTTCTAAGCTATACATCAACTCTTCACATATATCTACACTTAGACCATTCCACTTGTATAATTGTTTTGTATCTTCTGCATATAAAAATACATTTTCTTTTCCTAAGTGATTTTTAAATACATCACCTATACGGTTTATAATATCTTGATTTTTATGACTATCTACCTTTAGGTATAAACCAAGTTTAGAATTGTTGCCTACCTGTGATCTTTGTCTTTGATTGCTATCTACTCTATTTTTATATCTAGACTCTTCAAACTTAGAAGTGTCACTTATATCTTTTATCTCTCTAGCTATAAGTTTTGCATTTTCATCCTCTTTTATACTTAGAGTACCTTTTACATATATAATATTATCTTCATTTAGTATATGATTGTATTTTTGCAGTAATTGAGGAAATACTATTATTTCTATTGTTCCATACAAATCCTCAAGTTCTATAAATGCCATAATATCATTTCTTTTTGTAGTTTTTATTATTTTATTAACTACCATACCACCCATTATAACTTCTTTTTCATCTAGTGCTAAATAATTTTCAACATCGTCTTTTAAAGCATTTAGTTTTCCATTATCAATAGAAGTTCTTCTACTTATTTCTTCTTCAAATTGTGAAAGAGGGTGTCCACTTACATACATTCCTAGGACTTCTTTTTCTAAGTTTAGCTTTTCTCTTTCCTCATATTCTTTTAAACTTGGTAACTTACTAACTTCTTGTAATTGAGTAGACTCGCCTTGAGATCCAAATGCATCAAATAAAGATATTTGACCTTGAAGATTTTTCTTTCTGTCCATAGAGACACTATCGATTAAGCCTTCATACCCTGCCATTAGACTTGCTCTATTTTCAGATATTTCATCAAAAGCCCCACACTTTATTAAACTCTCTATGACCCTTTTGTTTATATCTTTTGAATCTAATCTTTTTAGAAGATCTGATATATCTGTAAATCTGCCATTAGCTTCTCTTTCTCTTATTATATTATTTATAATATTCACACCGACATTTTTGACAGCTGCTAGTCCAAATCTTATGTTAGTTCCCTCAACTGAGAATTTAGAAAAACTACTATTTATATCTGGCCTTAATATTTCAATTCCTAATGCGTTACATTCTCTTATATATTCAACAACTTTATCAGTATTACCCATTACACTTGTTATTAAAGCTGCCATAAATTCTACTGGATAGTGTGCTTTTAAGTAGGCTGTTTCATATGATAATACACCATATGCAGCAGCATGCGATTTATTAAAAGCATATTTTGCAAAGTCTATCATATCATCAAATATTTTTTCAGCGATTTCTTCTGGAACACCATTCCTTACACACCCAGCTATTTCTATATTTCCGTCTTCATCTTCTTTACCATGGACAAAGTATCTTCTTTCTTCTTCCATTACATCCATCTTCTTTTTACCCATAGCTCTTCTAACTAAGTCACTACGGCCATAAGTATATCCACCTAAATCTCTAACAACCTGCATAACCTGCTCTTGATATACTAAACATCCATAGGTAACATCCATTATAGGTCTTAAAGACTCATGTAGGTATTTAACTTTATCTGGATTATTCTTGTTTTCTATATAAGTAGGTATAGAATCCATTGGACCCGGTCTGTATAAAGATATTCCTGCCACTATATCCTCGAAATTATCAGGTCTTAATTGTTTCATGAAACTTCTCATCCCAGCACTTTCTAATTGGAATACACCTAGCGTATTACCTGATGATAAAAGTTCATATACTTTTTTATCATCATAATCCATTTTAGAAAAGTCTATTTTTACACCATGATTTTTTTCTATCAATTCAAGTGCATCTCTTATTACAGTTAAAGTTCTCAGTCCTAAGAAATCCATCTTTAAAAGACCAAGCTCTTCTAATGTAGTCATAGTAAATTGAGTTGTTATAGCATCTTGGTGTTTATATAGTGGTACATATTCATCTACTGGATTTTTAGATATAACTACACCTGCTGCATGGGTAGATGCATGTCTAAGCATTCCCTCTATTTGCTTTGATATATCTATGATTTCTTTTGTTTCTTTATCTTGTTCATATAATGCTCTTAGATTTGGATTGGTTTCTAGAGCTTTATCTATTGTCATCCCTAAAGCAAATGGAATTTCTTTTGCTATTTTGTCTACTTTGTTATATGGTACATCTAAAACTCTACCAACATCTCTTATAGCAGCTTTAGCTCCCATTGTTCCAAAAGTTATTATCTGTGCAACGTGATCTTCACCATATTTTCTTTTTACATAATCTATAACTTCTTCTCTTCTTTCATAACAGAAGTCAATATCTATATCGGGCATGGATACACGCTCTGGATTTAAAAATCTTTCAAATAACAGTGAGTATTTTATAGGGTCTATATCTGTTATTTTAAGGGTATATGCAACAATAGAACCTGCCGCACTACCTCTACCTGGACCTACCATTATATTATTTTCTTTAGAGAAGTTTATAAAATCCCATGTGATTAAGAAATACTCTACGTATCCCATTTTTTCAATGACACTTAATTCATAATTAAGTCTATCTATAACTTCTTGACTTGCGGTACCATATCTTTCTTCTAATCCCTTAAAGCAAAGTTCTCTAAGATAGCTATCTGGTGTATAACCTTTAGGAACTTCATATTGTGGTAAATGTATTGTATTAAAGTCAAATTCTACATTACATTGTTCTGCTATCTTTACAGTATTATCTAATGCCTCTATGACGTCTGGAAATACCCTTTCCATTTCTTCTCTTGATTTTAGATAAAATTCATCACTACCAAACCTCATTCTATTTGGATCGTTTAAAGTTTTACCCATCTGAATACACATAAGTGCATCATGAATCTTTGCATCTTCTTTATTAACATAATGTACATCATTTGTAGCAACTAATGGTATACCTGTTTCTCTTGAAAGTTTTATTATTTCTTCATTTACAGACCTTTGCTCTTCTATGTTTTGGTCTTGTATTTCTAAATAATAATTACCCTTTCCAAATATACTTTCATATTCTAAAGCGTATTTTTTTGCTTTTTCATAATTTCTATCCATAAGAGATTGTGCTATATCTCCTGCTAAACATGCTGATAAAGCTATAATTCCCTTACTATATTTTCTAAGTTCATCCATATCTATTCTTGGTTTATAATAAAATCCTTCTACATAAGAAGTAGATACTAGTTTTATAAGATTTTGATATCCTTCCATATCCTTTGCTAATAAAACTAAATGTCCTTGATTTTTATCATAATTAGGGTCTTTATCTCTTAATCTACGAGGTGCTGTATATACCTCACAACCTATTATAGGTTTTATTCCTTCTTTTTTAGCTGTTTTATAAAAATCTATTACTCCAAACATACAACCATGGTCTGTTATGGCAATAGAACTCATATTCAATTCTTTTGCTTTACTCACAAGCTTCTTTACTCTTGAAAAACCATCAAGTAAACTATACTCCGTGTGAACATGAAGATGTGCGAAATCTTTGCTCACTAAACCACCTCCTGTCTTATCTTCTTATATTACCATAAAATAAGGTGATAAAACTTTAATTTTAACACTTATCTATTGAGCTATCATATTTATACCTTTAATCAGTATATATCCTTAAAATAACGAACTATTAGTTAATATATACCGTATTTTTATATACAAAAAGAGGTTATATAAATATAACCCCTATATTACTTATTCCTAAGATTGTTAGCTATCTCTTCTATTTTTCTTAATCTATGATTTACACCAGACTTACCTATTGGAGGATTTAGTATTTCTCCTAATTCCTTTAATGTTAAGTCTTCACATTCTAGCCTAACTTTAGCTATTTCTTGCAAGTTTTCAGGTAAACTATTTATTCCGATAGTTTCTTGTATAAACTTAATATTTTCCACCTGTCTAACTGCTGCATTAACAGTTTTTGAAAGATTCGCAGTTTCGCAGTTAACTATACGATTTACATTATTTCTCATTGCTTTTACAATTTTTGTGTTCTGAAGACTTAAAAGTGCATTGTGAGCTCCTATTATACTTAATAAATCCGATATTTGTTCACTTTCCTTTAAGTACACTACATAGTTATTCTTTCTAAGAACTATTTTACAATTAAATCCTAATGAATTTATAAGGTTCTGTAGGGATTCTGCAAATTCCTCATTGTTAGTTACAAACTCCATATGATAATTTTTCCCCGGATCACTTATAGATCCTCCTCCAAGAAATGCACCTCTTATAAAAGCTCTTATACATTCATCATCTTTTAAAAGATGACTTGGTACTTTATTTAAAGGATAAAATCCATCTCCTGGCTCTAATATCCCTAAATCCTTTATAAGTTTTTGTGCTCCCATTTCACTAGTAACCATAAGAACATAGCTATTATTTCTCTTTAGCATTTGATTCTTATTTACCGATATAGTTGTGTTTATACCAAAATTTTGTTTTAGTAGTCTAAATACCTTACGAGCTATAGAGTTTAGCTCCGTAGTTATCTTTAAATTTAATTTTTTATATCCTACAATTTGTATACTTCCTGATAATCTTACTAGAGCAGCTAATTCAGCTATGTTGCAATTATCATTATCTGACGTAATTCTTGCTAACTCATTTTTCGTTTCAGCTGAAAAAGACATAATTATCACCTATTAACTGTTCTTTTTTAATCGTTTTTTTATTTCTTGTAAAGCAACTTTGATGATTTCCTTTTCATCATCATATCTAGCCAAGTCTACTACCCTATCTAAATGTATAAACTTAGCATCTATAAACCCTTCTTCTTTTTGAGGTATTGTATCCATATTTCTTGCATGCATTAAATACCAAAATACAGTTTTATGAACCGCTTTGTTTTCATCCCAGTTTTCTTTGAATGTATAATGAATTTCACCTAAATATTTCAGTATTTCAGCTTTTACCCCAGTTTCTTCTAAAACTTCTCGTAACGCTGCCTCTTGCCTATTTTCGCCTTCTTCTACCTTTCCTTTCGGTAAAACCCAATCTCCATTGAATTTTCTAAGTAAAAGTATGGCATTGCCAAATAGTACTACACCTCCGGCACTAACCTCTTCTCTCATAGATGTTCACTCCTTAAAACTAACATAATAATAAGGATTTCTACATAAATACTTAAAATCCTTTTTTACTTCATAGTGTCATTTTTATGACTTAGTGCCAAATCAACTATTATACTAGAAATGCAATCTGCATCATGTCTAATATAATTATTTTTTATCTCAATTAGGTTTTCTTCTATCGATTTTACCCCCATACCTTTAAGGGTATTTTTTTGCCCTTTGTCTAGTAAAACTTGACTAGCACCATCTTTTTGGTATCTTTCATATATATATTCTGGTAATATTTCATTATTTGATATCACATAATCAATAATATTTTCACTTGAATGTTTTATTATTGCATTTACATGTTGCAAAACATTGTATTCGTCTGTTTCCCCTGGTTGGGTCATTATGTTAGATATATATACCTTTGGGGCTTTTGACGCTTTAATTGCATCGACTACTCCATCAACTAAAAGATTTGGAATTATACTTGTATATAAACTTCCTGGACCTATAACTATTATATCAGCATTTTCTATAGAGTTAATAACTTCGTCCAACGGTTTTGCATTAGATGGTTCTAAAAATACTTTTTCTATAGATGTATTTTTAGATTTTACTTCCTTTGGAATATTCGATTCCCCTTTTACTATGCTTTTATCTTTTAGCTTTGCTACAAGATTTATATCTTCTAATGTTACTGGCAATACCTTTCCAGTTATTGCAAATATTTGACTCATTTTATATACAGCAACTTCAAAATTTCCATATAAACCATTCATTGCTGCCAAAAACAGATTGCCAAAACTTTGACCTTTTAAGCCACCTTCTGTGAATCTATACTTCATAACTTCATCCATAGTAGGCTCTATATTGGCAAGAGCTAACAGACAATTTCTTATATCCCCTGGAGGCAACATCCCTAAGTCTTCTCTTAATACTCCAGATCCTCCACCATCATCTGCAACAGTAACTATTGCAGTTATATTTTTAGTATGGTATTTTAGACCTCTCAAGAAAATTGATTGACCTGTACCTCCTCCTATAACAACAACTTTTGGTTCTACACTTTCCTTACTTCTAAGATATCTTGGCTTGATTCTTTCATTTACAATTCTTCTATATAAATAAAATGATATTAATAAAGAAACCCACCCTGTTACCCCTACTATAAAAAATATAGTACTCATTTTTTCCTCCAGATTATCTAATCATAGAGTCTCTGTGTTTCTTTACGACCCTATATCCTTTTTTCATCAGCTCATCATATATAAGATTCGCTATAGTTACAGATCTATGTCTACCTCCAGTACAACCTATACCAATAACTAAATGTTGCTTTCCTTCTTCTATATACTGTGGTACTAAAAATTGTATCATATCATTTAATTTGTAAAAAAATTCTTGACTTATCTTAGAATTCATAACATAATCTCTTACATCTTGTTCGTCACCTGTTTTAGGTCTTAATTCTTCTAGATAGTATGGATTTGGCAAGAATCTTACATCAAATACTAAATCACAATCTGCTGGTATACCATGTTTAAATCCAAATGATAATACAGATATAGTTAATTTATTATTTTCTTCTCCTTGAGAGTATATCTTGCTTATCTCTTCCTTTAAATCCTTAGGCTTCATATTAGTCGTATCTATAATAGAATCAGATACTTCTTTTAAGGGTTCCATTATCTCTCTTTCCATTTTTATACCTTCTGTTAAAGATACGTTCATAGAAAGAGGATGATTTCTTCTTGTCATTTTATATCTATTTAATAATACTCTATCTGAACAATCTAAATATAACATTTCATATTTATAGTTTTCTTTTTTTAAATACTCTAAACTCTCATGAAGTTCCTTGAAAAATCTTCTTCCTCTAATATCTATACCTAAAGCAACTTTATCAATACTTGAATTTGGTTGATAACATAACTCTGCAAATTTTGTTATTAAAGCAGGTGGTAAGTTATCTACACAATAAAATCCCATATCTTCTAAAGCTCTCATAGTTTCACTTTTTCCTGACCCAGAAAGTCCAGTAACTATTACAAATTTCATCTAACTTACCCCCTTAAATCTTTATACTCTTATATTTTCAACAAATGATAAATCTAATTTAGCTTCTTTAATAGTCTTCATAGCTTTGTCAAAATTTCCTACGTTATTAGGTATGTGTGCATCAGATCCTATTATAAATGTATTTCCTAAATGTTTTATTTTTTTTAGCTGTTCTACATTTAAATATCCATGACTACTATTAATTTCAAGTCTTGTATTAGTCTCTTTTGCCACCTTAGCTATTTCCTCTATATACACATCTCCTTTATCTCCAGGATGCGTTATAATAAAAATATCATTGTTTCTCATAGCATTTATTATGCCTTGAGTATTATACTCTTTTGCCTTTTCATTTTTTATAATGTAATTATTAAAATGATTCATCATACTTTTTAATGATGTTGGAGCTGATCCAAAATGATACCCTGCCATTACGTAATCGAAAAAATGTATAATATTTTCATTTATATCTATGTTACCATTTTTATCTAGTATATTACATTCCATTCCTAAAAGGATATCTATATTAGGGTATTTTTGGTTCAATTTATCAATTTCTTCTCTCATTTTTTGTATATCTTTTAGTTTAACACCATATGTCATATGTCTATATCCATGGTCTGATATTCCGATTTTTTTTATACCCTTAGACATAGCCACCTTAACATTCTCTTCTATTGTACCTTTTCCATGACTATATATAGTGTGTGTATGATAATCTGCTAATATTTGCATATTTTAGTCCTCTCCAAGTATCTTAACCTCTTCTTCAAGTAAAACATTGAACTTAGCATTAACAGTACTTTTTACTACATACATTAAATCCAATAAATCTTTAGCTTTAGCATTGCCTATATTAACAACAAATCCACTGTGCTTTTCAGAAACTTGTGCTCCACCTAATGTAAGACCTTTTAATCCACAGTCCTCTATTAATTTACCTGCAAAGTGTCCTTCTGGTCTTTTAAAAGTACTTCCCGCACTTGGTAAACTTAAAGGTTGCTTTGTAACTCTTCTTTGAGTAAAGTCTTTCATTGTTTCTTTTATTTCTTCATAGTTTCCTTTTTCTAATTCTATTACTGCTGATAATACTATATAGTTTGTTCTAGTTAAAATACTTTTTCTATATTCAAATTCCATTTGTTCATTTGTAAACTCAAATATATTACCATCTGTATCCATAAGTCTTACAGATTTAACTATATCCTTCATTTCTCCGCCATAAGCACCTGCATTCATAGCTAATGCCCCACCTAATGTACCTGGTATTCCAGCCGCAAATTCAAAGCCTTTTAACTCTTCCCTCATTACAGCTTTCCCAACTACAGAAAGCATTGCTCCTGATTTAATTTTTACAGTAGTTCCTTCTATTTCGAAGTCATTGAAATTATTTGATATTTCAATAACAACTCCTCTTATTCCACCATCTTTAACTAATAAGTTTGAACCATTTCCTATTACAATATATGGAACGTTTTCTTCCTTTAATAGTTTTATAATATCTCTTATCTGTTCTTCTGTATTTGGCTTTACTAATATATCGGCAGGTCCACCAACTCTAAATGATATGTGTTTTTTCATCGGCTCATCTACCATTATATTTCCTTTATTTTCTTCGCCTAATATATCTAATAAACTGTTATATATAAATTCCTTATTCATATATCTATATTTCCTCCTAGTTTATACTAATTATACATATTTATATACTTATTTATATTCATTTACTTGTATTTTATTAATTTCATCTATCTTATATATAATAATGTATTAAAAAAAAAATAACAATATATAAAGGTCTAAAGTAAATTAAAAAAGCGTTGATATAGCTATATCAACGCAATGTTCCTAATTAGTATTTTTTGATGTTGTTTTTTTAAGGTAACATCTATGATATGCAAAGGGAATAATTATAGCCCCTCCTACAATATTTCCTAATGTTACAAAAACTAGATTTATTAGTAATCCTACTATACTAACTTGTGCACCTAATAACATTCCCATAGGTATGAAGAACATATTCGCAATACTATGTTCAAATCCACATAATACAAATAGCATTATTGGGAACCAACATGAAAATATTTTTGATGCTATATCTTGAGAAGCTGTAGCCATCCATACTGCTAAAACAACTAAAATATTACACATTATAGCTCTTAAGAACATCTGCAAAATATCAAGATTTGCTTTAGATTCTGCTATAGCTATTGCTTTAGTAGCTGCATCACCAGATAATGTACCTGAATAAAATACAATTAAAGCTAGAACTACAGATCCTACAAAGTTTGCCAAATATACAAAGCTCCAATTCCTAAACATTTGACCTATAGTTATTTTCTTTTCTAAAACTGCTAAGGTCATTAAATTGTTTCCTGTAAAAAGTTCTGCTCCGCATATTACAACTAACATAAGTCCAACAGGGAACACCATCGCTCCAACAAATCTACCTAGCCCTGGGTCTATATTAGATATAGTTTGACCGAATAGTATGTTTCCTAATCCTCCAAAGCCTATAAAAATACCTGCAAGTATACCTAACCTAATACATGAGCTAGTAGATAAGTTAGCTTTATTTATACCTACATTTACAGTAGCATTTGCTACTTCCCTGGGTGTTAAGAATCTTTTGTCCATAAATCCACCCCCTATTTTTATATAAGCACTTAAAAAGATTATAGCACCATCGTAGTTAATTTATCTACAAATACAAACCATGTATACTAAATATATATTTTTGAATATAGTTACTCACATTATAAAAGACGTTTTTGTAGATTAATTTCACATTTTATTAAGTTGAATGTTTTATGTATACAAAGTTAAATTTTTATTGTATAATTACTACTGTTGTGTTTTTCGACAGAAAAATTAAAATTTCATAACAAGTTTGAAATTTATTATTTAATAATATTTATATATTTTAGAGGAGGACTTTATATGTCAGATAAGAAAATGCTTATGCCAGCTGAAATAGCAGAGTACACTATCAACACTGGTATAAAAAAGGCTACTACGCCAACTAAAAAAGTTTTAGCTTCTGCATTCTTAGCTGGTGCTTACATAGCATTCGGTGCTTTAGGATCAGTTGCAGCTGCTTACAACTTATTAGCAAACCCTGCTACTTACGGATTAGGTAAAATGGTAGCTGGACTTATGTTCCCTGCTGGACTTATATTTGTTTTAATAGCTGGTGCGGACTTATTCACAGGAAATATACTTGTAGCTTTAGCAGCTTTCAAGAAAAAAGTTACTTGGGGACAAGCTTTCAAGAACTGGGCTTTAGTTTGGATAGGTAACTTATTGGGTGCAGTATTAGTTGCATGGATGGTTAGTATGTCTGGTGTATTCGATTGGAGTAACGGACTATATGGTGGTGTTGTTGTTAAAAATGCTATCGGTAAATTAGGTTTCCCTTGGATATCTGCTATGATATCAGGTATATTATGTAACTGGATAGTTTGTGTTACTGTATGGATGAGCTACGGAGCTAAGGATATATCTGGTAAAGTTTTAACTGGATTCATCGGTATATTCTTATTTGTTTGTGCTGGATTTGAGCATAGTGTTGCTAACATGGGATACTTATTCGCAGGTTTATTCGCTAAAGGAAATACTGCATTCTTAGAAGCAGCTCACAAAACTGCCGCTGATGCAGCTGCTATAAACGTACCAAGCATATTCATGAATAACTTAATACCAGTTACAATAGGTAACATATTAGGAGGGGCAATATTCGTTGCTGGTATATACTTCTTCTTATATGCTAATAAAGAAGAATCTTCAGAAGCTAAGAAAGCAGCTTAATTAATATAAATATTCAAGAGATTATACTATAATCACAGTATAATCTCTTTTTTTATTATTAATACATTCTGTTAGCTAATCCTTATTTTTTCGACATTCTTTTGTATTTACGTTAAATTTATACCTTATTTATTGACTATGTGCTATAAATAGTATTAAAATATATATTTATTCGTACTTATTCTAGAAGGGGGTTTTGTGATGAACTTATCTTTTATTAAAGATTCGGCCTATGAAATGTTTGTGACACTAATCTATATATTAAACTTTTCTGCAGTTATACATCTTATATTTAGAGAAAAAAGAGATACTCAAACTACAATGGCATGGATTCTTATACTTTTAACCATTCCTGCTGTAGGTTTTGTATTATATATTACTTTTGGACATGGAATCTCCAAAGATAATATGTTTAAGATTAAAGAAGAAGAAGATAGGATTTTAAAAGATAATATAGTTAACACTCACGCTAAATTAGAATGTGATAACAGTCTAGATCCTAGCTTATTAGCTAATAAGGATATTATTTATGCTCTAGCTAATTCTAACTATGCACATTATTCAACTAATAACTCTGTTGATATATATGAAAAACCTAAGGAATTTTTTGATTCTCTATTAGATGAATTAAAAAAGGCTAAGGAGTATATAAATATACAGTTTTATATATTTAAAGATGATGACATCGGAAATAAAGTAATAGATATTCTATTAGAAAAATTAGATGAGGGTGTAGAAGTAAGGCTTCTATATGATGCTGTAGGAAGTAGACTCTTCTCAGATAAATCTATAGCTAAGTTAAAAAAAGCCGGAGTTAAAGTTGGTTGCTTCTTCCCTTCTTTTATGAAAATAGTAAACTTCAACCTAAACTATAGAAATCATCGTAAAATTGTTGTTATAGATGGTAATGTTGGTTTCGTTGGCGGGAATAATGTTGGTGATGAATATTTAGGTAAAGACCCTAAATTTGGTTACTGGAGAGATACTCACCTTAAACTTACAGGAGAATGTGTAAGAGATTTAAATATTAGATTTATGCTTGATTGGAGATTTACAACTCAGGAAAATTTAGATATGGATAAGTATTTCATTCAAAAAAATACTATGGTTCCAACTGAGACTTCTTGTGACAATGTTGGTGTTCAAATTGTATCTAGTGGTCCTGATATAACAGAATTAGATGAAATAAAATATGGGTATATGAAAATGATTCAGGGAGCTAAGAAGTACCTTTATATACAAAGCCCTTATTTTATCTTAGATAAAACTTTAGTAGATATACTAAGGGTAGCATGTCTATCTGGTGTTGATGTTAGAATAATGATACCATCTAAACCTGACCACCCATTTGTATATTGGGCATCTTACTCTTATGCAGGTGAGTTATTAAAATTCGGTGCAAAACTGTATACTTATGACGAGAATGCATTTTTACATGCTAAGACCATAGTTATTGATGATACTATCTGCTCTATTGGTACAGCTAATATGGATATAAGAAGTTTCGAGTTAAACTTTGAGGTTAATGCATTTATGTACTCTCCTGAAGTTGCTAAGAAACAAAAGAAAATATTTGAAAATGACATTCTAAAATCTAAAGAAATTACCTTAGATATATATAATTCAAGATCAAATATAGTGAGAATAAAGCAGTCTATTTCTAGACTTTTATCTCCTGTATTGTAATAAATAAAAGTATGTATTGAGTTTTAACTTGATGCATACTTTTATTTATTGTATATTTTTAGACAATTCAAAATATTCTTTCACTAATTCTTTAAATTTTAACTTTTTAACTATTTTATATATTATAATATAATTATCATTTAAACTATCACATCTTTACTAACATCGTAATACTCATCTAATTTTTCATCTTAGATTTACTGATTTAACATATTTCCAATGGGTATATCTTAATTTTAGTTAACTTTTTGGCATAAAATAATATAAAATCTACTATTATAAGATAAGTATTATTTTATGAAGTTAATTTTTAATAAAACTCTTATTATACCTTAAAGTTTTATTAGTTTAAATTTTTTATACGATAAGGGGGATTTGTATGTGTGACTTTTATTCACGTAACAAGCATTTATTTGACCAATTAGACAACTTCATTGATTCTCTTGAAACTAGAAAGGGCGCTTTAATCCAAGTACTACACCATGCTCAAGGTATATTTGGCTTCTTGCCTAAAGAAGTACAACTTTATATAGCTAAAGCTTTAGATGTTGCTCCATCTAAAGTGTACGGTGTTGTTAGTTTCTATTCTTACTTTACCACTGAGCCAAGAGGTGAATATAAAATAAGTGTATGTTTAGGTACTGTTTGCTTCGTTAAAGGTGCAGATAAAATATTAGCACAATTTGAAAAAGAACTTGGTATAAAATCTGGAGAAACTACAAAGGATCTTAAATTCTCTCTTGAGGGATTAAGATGTGTTGGTGCATGTGGCCTTGCTCCGGTTGTTGTGGTAAATGGTAAAGTTTATGGACAAGTTAAGCCTGAAGATGTTACTAGTATCTTAGACAATTATAGAGAAACAGAAATAAATTGCTAAGGGGGGAAATAAATGAGTAAGATAAAATCTTTTGAAGAATTAAAAAGCCTGGTTGCAAAGTATAAACCAGCCCTTGATATGAGAGAAAATCATTCTAAAGGGAACTTAACAAAAAGAGAATTATTAGTCTGTGGAGGTACTGGATGTACTTCTGCAGATAGTAATCTTATAATAAAAAATTTGAGAAATGAAATAAAAAATGCAGGTCTTGAAAGTCAAGCTGAAGTTCATCTTACAGGATGTTTTGGATTCTGTGCTAAGGGTCCAATAGTTAAGGTCTTCCCTGATAATGTTTTCTATGTTCAAGTAACTCCAGACGATGCTAAGGAGATAGTTGATACACATCTAGTTAAGCATGAAGTTGTTGAAAGACTATTATTTGAAGAACCTGCTCTTGGTCATAGAAAAGTTGAAAAACATGACGATATGTCCTTCTATAAAAAGCAATCTCGTGTTGCCCTTAGAAATTGTGGTCATATAAATCCTGAAAGTATAAACGAATATCTAGGATGTCAAGGATACGTTGCACTTGGTAAATGTATAAATGAATTAACACCAGAACAAGTTATTGAAGAAATAAAAGCTTCTGGCCTTAGAGGCAGGGGTGGTGCCGGTTTCCCTACAGGAGTTAAATGGGAATCTACTGCTCAAACTCCTCCAGGTCAAAAATATGTTGTATGTAATGCCGATGAAGGTGATCCAGGTGCATTCATGGATAGATCTATACTTGAAGGTGACCCTCACAGCGTATTAGAAGCTATGGCTATATGTGGCTATGCTGTAGGTGCTGATACAGGTCACATATACATAAGGGCTGAGTACCCTCTTGCAATAGAAAGGTTAAAAGTTGCTATATCTCAAGCCCAAGAAATTGGTCTTCTTGGAGACAATATATTAGGTACAGATTTTAACTTTAATATAGACTTAAAGTATGGTGCTGGAGCATTCGTTTGTGGTGAAGGTACTGCCCTCATTAATTCAATAGAAGGTAAACGTGGAGAGCCTAGAATGAAGACTTATAGTTCTTCTAAGCGTGGTTTATGGGATAAACCAACTTGCTTAAACAACGTTGAAACTTTCGCTAATATCCCTGCAATAATAAATGAAGGTGCCGAATGGTTTACTAAGTACGGTACTGAAAATTCTCCAGGAACTAAAGTTTTCGCACTTGGCGGAAAAATAAATAACGTAGGTCTTGTTGAAGTTCCTATGGGCACTACTTTAAGAGAAATAGTATATGAAATAGGTGGCGGTATACCTAATGAAAGAGAGTTTAAAGCTGTTCAAACTGGAGGACCATCTGGTGGATGTATTGCATCTAACAACCTTGATACTCCTATAGATTTTAAATCATTAAGCTCTATAGGTTCTATGATGGGTTCAGGTGGTATGCTCGTTCTTGATGATTCCGATTGTATGGTAGATATATGTAAATTCTTCTTAGAATTTACTGTAGAAGAATCTTGTGGTAAATGTACTCCTTGCCGTATAGGTAATAAGAGATTACTTGAAATGCTTACAAAAATAACAGAAGGTAAAGGTACTTTACAAGATTTAGCTGATTTAAAAGAGTTGGCAACAACTATAAAGACTACTTCTTTATGTGGCCTTGGTAAATGTGCTCCTAACCCAGTTTTAAGTACACTTGATAACTTCTATGATGAGTATGTTGCTCACGTTGTAGATAAAAAATGTCCATCTGGAAAGTGTCAAGCACTTCTTGATTACATCATAACTGATGACTGTAAGGGATGTACTAAGTGTAGCAGAATATGCCCTGCTGGATGTATATCTGGTAAACCTAAAGAAAAACACGTAATAGATGTTTCTAAGTGCTTAAAGTGTGGTGCTTGTATGGATAATTGTAAATTTAATGCTATCATAAAACAATAAATTTAGCTTTATTGGGGGGATAAAAATGAGTTTAGTTAACTTAACTATAAATGGCAAGTCTGTTTCAGTTCCTAAAGGCAGTACTATTTTAGAAGCTGCAAAAGAAGTAAATGTTCAAATACCTAATCTTTGTCACCTAAAAATGAAAGAAATAAATATGATTAACCAATGCGCATCTTGCCGTGTATGTATGGTTAGTGCTGGAAGAGGTTTAGTTCCTGCTTGCGGTACTTTAGTTAAAGAAGGTATGGATGTTCAAACCAATACTAAAGAAGCTTTAAAGGCTCGTAAAAATGTTGTTGAATTATTATTATCAGACCATCCTCAAGATTGTTTAGTTTGTGAGAAAAATGGAAACTGCGAATTACAAAGTATAGCCGCTGATTTAGGTATAAGAAAAATCAGATATAAAGGCGAACAATCAACTTCTCCAAAAGACACTTCAACAGAATCAATAGTAAAAGACCATGACAAATGCATCTTATGTAGAAGATGTGAAACAATGTGTAATGATATACAAAGTGTAGGCGTTTTATCTGGCATAAATCGTGGATTTGGCACAGAAGTTAGCACCTTCTTCAATTCTTATTTATGTGAAACTGAATGTACTTTCTGTGGTCAATGTATAGCAGTATGTCCAACAGGAGCTTTAACAGAGGTAAATAATATACCTACTGTATGGAATGCCTTAAATCAAAAAGAAAAGACTGTAGCCGTTCAAGTTGCTCCTGCTGTAAGAGTTGCTTTAGGAGAAGAATTTGGATTAGAGCCAGGTACTATAACTACAGGAAAAATGGTATCTGCGTTAAAAGCTCTTGGCTTTAAATATGTATTTGATACTAACTTCTCTGCTGACCTTACTATATTAGAGGAAGCTTCTGAGTTCTTACACAGACTTAAAAAAGGTAAAAATCTTCCTATCTTAACAAGTTGTTGCCCTGCTTGGATAAACTTTGTTGAAAAAAACTATCCAGAATTTCTAAATCTTCCTTCAAGTTGTAAATCACCACAAGAAATGTTTGGAGCTATAGCTAAGAATTATTTTGCTCCTAAAGTTATAAATATAAAACCAAAAGATATGTATATTGTTTCAGTGATGCCTTGTGTAGCTAAGAAATATGAATGTTCTAGAACTGAATTAGGTCAAGAAGAGGTTCTCGATGTTGATGTTTCTATAACTACAAGAGAACTTGCTAAAATGATAAAAGAAGCAGGTATAGATTTCTTAACATTAGATGAAAAAGATTTTGATAACCCACTAGGTAAATCTTCTGGGGCTGCTGATATATTCGGTACTACTGGCGGTGTTTTAGAGGCTGCTCTTCGTACTGCTTATGAATGGGTAACTGATAAAGAACTTGCTGATGTAAACTTCACTCAAGTTAGAGGGATGGAAGGTATAAAGGAAGCTAGTATAGATATAGATGGTACTATTGTAAATGTATGTATAGCTAGTAGCCTTGGAAATGCTAGAAAAGTCATGGATGAAGTTAAAAACGGAAACTCTAAGTACCATATAATAGAGGTAATGGCTTGTCCTGGTGGATGTATTGCTGGTGCTGGTCAACCATATCATCATGGTGATTATGATATTGTTAAGAAAAGGGCTTTAGGGTTATATAATATAGATAGAAATAAAAAACTTCGTAAATCTCATGAAAATCCTGCTATAGTAGCATTATATGATGAATTCTTAGGAGAACCTCATGGAAAAGTTGCTCATAAATTCCTTCATACTCACTATTTTGATAAGAGCTTAGTTTACAATGTAAATAATGGAGAATGCACTTGTATAAAAGAGTCTGATGCAACAGTTTAACCTAAATTAGTAAAATTTTAATATAAGTGAATTGAGCTAATTAAATAATATTGGTCAATTCACTTTTTATTTACATACTATAATATTTTACAAATAAAAAGTGTAGATAAGCTTATTATTTATTCCTACCTACACCATCTTTTTAAATATTTTTACTTAGCACTTCTTAGTATCTATAAGTTGAGATAATTTTTTAGTAAATTCTTGTGCTGCATCATATCCCATTCCCTTTTGCCTAAAGTTCATGGCTGCAACTTCTATTATCATAGCTGTATTTCTACCAGGTTTAACTGGTACAACTAACTTCTCGACACTTACTTCTAAAATTTCTTCAAATTCTTTGTCTAATCCTAATCTATCATAATATTTATCTTCATTCCAAGCCTCTAAGTGCACTACTAAATCAATAGTTTTACTATTTTTTACAGCGCCAGCACCATACAAGCTTCTCACATCTATTATACCAATCCCTCTTATTTCTAAAAAATGTCTAAGTAACTCTGGGGATTGCCCTAAAAGTACACTTTCATCTAATCTTCTTATTTCTACTGCATCATCGGCAACTAATCTATGACCTCTTTGAACTAATTCTAAAGCTGTTTCTGATTTACCAATGCTACTTTCTCCCTTTATTAATACTCCTATACCATATACATCCACTAATACACCATGCAATGTAGTATGAGGTGCCATTCTATCATCTAAATAATTTGATAATCTGTTTATAAATCTAGTTGTATTTCTCTTTGTGCTTAAAATTATTCTTCCATACTTCTTAGCATATTTTATGACATCAGAATTAACTTCCAATCCTCTTGTTACTATAAGTGCAGGAATTTCATAAGAAAATAATTTATCTAGTACATTTTCTCTTCTTTCTGCATCTAAATAACTAAAGTAATTATATTCTGCTCTTCCTATTATTTGAATTCTATCATAAGCAAAATGTTCAAAATATCCAGCATATTGTAATCCTGGCCTATTTACATCCTGAGAATATACATAGTACTCTTTATTATCAGGCATATATACTACTTCTAATTCTAAATCCTTTATAATTTCTTTGATTGAAACCTTATCGATGAAATTCATATTATTATCCCTTTCTGAAATAATTGTAAACATTCTCACAGGCTGCTCTATTCATTCCTTCCACTTCTAATAATTCTTCAATGTTAGCTTTTTTTATAGATTCTATATCTTTAAAGTGATTTAATAGAGCTTTTTTTCTTTTTTCCCCTATTCCTTGTATATCATCTAGAACTGATTTTGTCAAAGATTTATTTCTTAAACTTCTGTGATATGTTATAGCATAGTTATGAACTTCTTCTTGAATACTTGCGACAAATCTATACAAGTTAGATGTTTTATCTAGTTCAATCTCTTTTTCCTGGGAAATAAGTCCCTTTGTTCTATGTTTATCGTCTTTATACATTCCCCATAGAGGTATTTCTACATTATATCTTTCTAAAACTTTTTTTACTGCACTAACTTGTCCTTTTCCTCCATCTAAAAGAATTAAATCTGGTAAATCTCCATACTTCAATCTTCTTTCTACTATTTCTGCCATAGAATCAAAATCATTAGGACCTATAACTGTTTTTATTTTATATCTACGATATTCCTTTTTATCTTTTTTTCCATCAGTAAATACTACCATAGAACCAATAGAGTCTACACCTTGTATATTTGATATATCAAAGGACTCTATTCTTTTTGGTCTTTTGTCTAATCCTAATATATTTTTTAACTCATCTAAAGCTCCAATACTTTTTTCGTACTTTCTCTTGTTCATATCGGAAAATTTCTCAAGATATTCTACAGCATTTTTTCTTACCATTTCTACTAGATTTTTCTTTTCTCCTTTTTGAGGAACCCTTATAGTAACTTTTTGCCCTTTTTTAGCAGATAACCATTCTTCTAGTATAAAACTGTCTTCTATTTCATCTTCTATTATTAATTCCTTTGGTATATACTCTTGTTCCATGTAAAACTGCTTAACAAAGGATGATAATATAGATGCTCTCTCACTTTCCATAACCCCTTCTAATATAAAATGTTCTCTACCTACTATTTTACCATTTCTAATAAAGAATACTTGAACACAAGCTTCATCATGTGCTCTTGCCATTGCTATAACATCTTGATTTAAGTCTGATGTAGTGGCATCTATTTTTTGCTTTTGCATCATTTCTTCTAAACTTCTAATTTTATCTCTGTACATAGCTGCATCTTCAAAATTAAATTCCATAGCACATTTATTCATTTTCTCAGTCAGTATTTCAATTAATTTTTCTTCTTTACCTGATAAGAAAAGTATTATTTCTTCTATCATTTTATTGTAATCTTCCTTGCTTACATTTCCTGTACATGGGCCTACACACTTTTTTATATGCATATTTAAGCATGGTCTCATTTTGTTCTTTATAGCTTTATCTATATCTATATTACAAGTTCTTATTGGATAAGTATTTCTTATTATCTCTAATGTATCATTCACTGCTGTTGTATTAGTATATGGACCAAAATACCTTGCCTTATCCTTTAGTACTCTTCTAACTTTTAATACTCTAGGAAAATCTTCATTAGTTGTTACCTTAATATATGGGTATGTTTTATCATCCCTTAATAAAACATTATATTTAGGTCTATATTGCTTAATCAGATTACATTCTAATATAAGTGCTTCTAATTCTGAATCTGTAATAATATACTCAAATTTATATATATTTTTAACCATAGACTTTACTTTTGAAGGATGATTTTTAGATGATTGAAAATATTGTCTTACTCTATTTTTTAAGGATACAGCCTTTCCTACATATATAATATTATCAAACTTATCTTTCATTAAATATACACCAGGTTGTGCTGGAAGTTTCTTTAAATGATCCTGTATGTCAAACAATTTATTACCTCCACTTTTATATTTTCATATTAGAATTATACCCTAAAAAAATAAATTATTCCCATAGATTATTTTATTAAAATTAAAAGCGTAGATATAAAACAGTCAAAACTAATTTATACCTACGCTTTAGCAAAATCAATATATTTACTTTTAAATTTTTTAAAATTATTTATTATTAAAGTACTTAGGCTACATTATAAAGCTTTTAATTTATTTTATTTAGAAGCTCCTCTCCCACCATTTACTTGTAAGAAGAATGTAGACGCTTGACCGTAGTTGTGAACTTCCTTACTATCTTTATATTTATCAACAAAGTCAGAATCTAATAGACATCTATCTATTTGACCATCTTCATATAAGTTAACTGAAGCACTAGTTTCCTTAACTACTTTAGTATTTATAGTATCTAATTTGATTATATCTTTATTCCAATAGTTAGGATTTTTTTCCATAGTATATTGATCTTCTACTTTCCAATTTGTTAAAGTAAATGGTCCATTATATATTTGAGTATCTGCTGTAGTACCATATTTATCTCCCTGAGCTTCAACAAATTTTTGATTTTGTGGGAAGAATACTTGGAATGATACTAATTCAGGGAAGTAAGAAACTTTTCTGTTTAATTTAACTTCTAATGTATAATCATCAACAGCCTTAACCCCTACATTTTCTGAACCTTTATCAGCTGCTTCTGCTGCCCCTGCTATATCATTCATTATGTATCCATACTCAGATGCTGTATCAGGGTTTAAAGTTCTTTTCCAAGAATACTCAAAATCTTTAGCTGTTACAGGGTCTCCATTTGACCACTTAGAATCTTTTCTTAACTTGAAAGTCCAAGTTAATCCATCTTCAGAAACTTCCCAAGATTCAGCCACACCTGGCTCAACTTTACCATCTTTATCTATTCTAGTTAATCCTTCCATAGTATTATTCATAACTGTGAAAGATGAAACGTCTGTTGCTTTACTTGGGTCCATTGTAGGTATATCTGAACTTATATCTATATTAAGAACTTTTTCTGGTTTATCTACATCTGCATATCTATAATCATAGTCAGCTCCCCAAGAATAATTTATTATTCCTGAAACATAAGGCTTCTCTAAATAAGTTCTTCCTTTTTGTTGAATTGGAGCTAAGAATCCATCAGATAACATTAATTCTTCTGCTTGTGCGTATTTTTCATATGCTTCAGTTGTAGTTTCTGCTTTTGTAGCTTCATCTACTAATTTATTAAATTCATCACTTTTATATCCAACTTGCTTAGAGAATTGGTTTCCAGTTTGCATTGTTTGTAGGAATGTTAATGGATCTGGATAGTCAGCTCCCCATCCTGAGTAAGCTAAGTCAAAGTTTCCAGCTGTCTCCTCTGCTAACTTTTGCTTGAAAGGAAGATTTTTAACTTCTACATTTAATCCTTCTAATGCATCAGATAATTCTGCTTGGATAAATTCACCTGTTCTTTTTCCTGAGTCATGGTCGAAAGTTAATAACTCAAGTGTAACAGTATCAAATCCAACTTCTTCTTTAGCTTTTGCCCATGCTTCTTTAGCTTTTTCTTCATCATAAGTTACACCTTTATCTTTTGTGTACTCTGCGTAATCTTTTCCGTTGTCAAATGCTAAGTTAGATGGTGTAAATGTATCAGATGCAATTGATCCATTATTTAATATAACATCACATAAGGCTTGCTTATCTATAGCCATAGCTATAGCATTTCTTGCATTTTTATTTGCAAGAACTTCTTCTGAAGTAGCTTCTCCTCCACCACTAGAGCTAGATCCTCCTGTGCTACTGCATCCAACAAGTAAACTTGAACTTACTAATGCTATTGTTGCTAATACTGATATTTTTCTTTTTAAAAACATAGTAAACATCCTCCCCTATATCCAATTTACAAATAAACTCATATATTTAAAGTTTATTATATAACATGTTATAATAAAAATCATTTGTTTTTTTAAATTTTCTGATTTTTTAATTAAAAAAATTTTTTTATATGAAAATATTAATTTTAACTTGAAAATACTTTATTATGCTACTACAATTAAAATAATAAACAAGCTCGAAAGGCGGTTCAAATATGAAAAATACTTTGCAACTTCTTGCAATTAATGCTATTATCAGTTTATTATATTCAATTATCAACAAATTTAGTGCATATTCATTTTTAAATTGTGCATTTATTGTTGGTATGATTTATTTCCTTTTCGGACTATTATGTTTCGTTTGGGAAAAAGGATTTTTTAATATCACACTTTTCTCTTTTAATAAATTAAGTCAAGAATTTCAAAGAAGAAAAGGCGTATTAACAGAAGATATTAACATGACAATTGAAGATTACGTTAATAGAGAAAATAGCTTTTATCTTACAAATAGTTTATTAATATCTGGTTTGTTAATATCAACAATTACTATTGGTATAAGTTTTATGTTTATATCATAATTATATAAAACTAAATTAATTATTATACTTAGATTCTATATCACTTAAAACTAGTGATTTTAATTAAAAATTCAAAAAAGGGGGGGTAGCGATGTTTCGCTATGTATTAAAACGTATTGCATATATGTTTATAACTTTATTTATAGTCATATCAGTTACATTTTTCTTGGTAAGACTTCTTCCAGGCAGTCCATTTAATGAACAAAAGTTAAATCCTCAACAAATTGCTAGACTGGAAGCTACTTATGGATTAGATGATCCTGTTCCAGTCCAATATGTAAGATATCTTACAGGTGTGTTCAAAGGTGACCTTGGCATTTCATTTAAACAATCTAATAAGAAAGTCGAAGATATCATTGCCAGTCGTATAGGCCCTTCTGCTATGTTAGGTGCTCAATCTTTAGTTTTAGGTACCTTCATAGGTTTAGCACTTGGAATTGTCGCTGCACTTAAGAGAAATACTATTTGGGACTATACTTGTACTATACTTTCAGTAATAGGAGTTTCTGTTCCATCATTTGTATTTGCAGCTTCACTCCAATTGTATATTGCAAGTAAATTAAAAATACTACCTATAGCTTGGGGAGTTCCTTTAGGTTCAGATTTTAGATATGTTTGGACTATTCTTCCATCAATTGCACTTTCATTTTTTACAATATCAAACGTTGCTCGTTTTACTAGAACAGAACTTGTTGAAGTTCTAAACTCTGATTATATAATTACTGCTAAAGCAAAAGGTTTAAAAAAATCCACAGTTATCTTAAAGCACGCTCTTAGAAATGCATTAATTCCTGTTATAACTATATTAGGTCCTTTAGCTGCAGGACTTCTTACAGGTTCTTTAGTTGTAGAAAAAGTTTTTGCTGTACCTGGTATAGGTGACTTATTAGTTAATGCTATATCTATAAATGACTTATTCATAATTTCAGGGGTTGCTATACTTTATAGTGCATTCTACATAGCAGTTATATTAATAGTAGATATACTTTACGGTGTAATAGATCCAAGAATCCGTTTGGCAGGAGGTAAATAAAATGGTTGATAAAGTAATAATTGATGGTCAAGAAGTAGAGTTAACAGCTGATTTATTTGAACCTACTCCTATACAGTCAGGAGATAATGAAGCTATTACTAGAGAAAGTCTAACTTTTTGGCAAGATGCTCGAAAAAGATTATTTAAAAATAAAGGGGCTGTAGTTGGATTAATAATACTTTTTACTATAGTGTTAATGGCTATATTCGCACCTATTTTTTCTAAATATGATTATAAATCTCAAAACATAAGAAACGTTAAGATTCCACCTAAAATGCCTATAGTATCTTCTTTAGGTATAATGGATGGTAAAGATTCAAATGGTGTTGACGTTTATGCTGAGAAAAATATAAAAGAAAACTATTTATTTGGTACAGATGCACTTGGACGTGATATCTGGACTCGTACGTGGACTGGTGCTAGGGTTTCTTTATTCATAGCAGTCTTAGCAGCTATTTTTGATTTGCTTATAGGTGTTGCTTATGGTGGTATATCTGCTTACTATGGAGGTAAAGTAGACCTTGTAATGCAACGTATAATAGAGATAATTACAGGTATTCCTCAGTTGGTTATTGTTACACTTTTCATAATGGTATTTAATCCAGGTATATTATCAATTTCTTTAGCAATGGCTGTATCTGGGTGGACTGGTATGGCTAGAGTTGTTCGTTCTCATGTACTTAGACTTAAAAATCAAGAGTTTGTATTAGCTTCTAAAACTTTAGGTTCTTCTGATTTTAGAGTTATTTTTAAACATCTTTTCCCTAATGTTATTGGTCCTATTGTGGTAATGATCATGTTCTCACTACCTCAAGCAATATTTTATGAAGCATTTTTAAGTTTTATAGGGTTAGGTCTTCAACCACCTCAAGCATCACTTGGTGTATTAATAAATGAAGGATTTAAATCATTACAAAGCTACCCATATATGATGTTTATCCCATCAATAGTAGTTTGTTCTTTGATATTTGCTCTTAATTTATTAGCTGATGGTCTAAGAGATGCTGTTGACCCTAAAATGCGTAATCAATAATTAGTAAGGGAGATGAGTTGATTGGAAAAATTATTAGAAGTTAAAAACCTGTGCGTTAGTTTCAATACATATGGTGGAGAAGTTCAAGCTGTTAGAGGCGTTACATTCGACTTACATAAAGGTGAAACACTTGCTATAGTTGGTGAGTCTGGTTCTGGTAAATCCGTTGCTTGTAAAACTATAATGAGAATACTATCTGCAAATGGTTATATAAAAGATGGTGAAATATTATTTAACGGTAAAGATTTAACTAAACTTAGTGAACCTGAGATGGAAAAATTAAGAGGTAAAGATATTGCAATGATATTCCAAGACCCTATGACTTCTTTAAATCCTACTATGACCATAGGAAAACAAATAATGGAAGGTATTATTAAGCATCAAGGTCTTAGTAAGGAAGAAGCTAAGGCTAAAGCTATAGAACTTATAGATTTAGTTGGTATATCTGAACCTGAAAAAAGGTTTAAACAATATCCTCATCAATTTTCAGGTGGTATGAGACAGCGTATAGTAATAGCTATATCTTTAGCTTGTAATCCTAAAGTTCTAATAGCAGATGAACCAACAACTGCATTAGACGTTACTATACAGGCTCAAATATTAGAGCTTATGAAAGCTCTTCAGGAAAAAACCGGAGCTGCCCTTATATTTATAACTCATGACCTTGGAGTTGTTGCTAATATGGCTGATAGAGTTGCAGTTATGTATGCTGGTAAAATCATAGAACATGGAACAACTAATGATATATTCTATAATCCTCAGCATCCGTATACTTGGGGACTTTTAGGTTCTATGCCAACTTTAGATATAGGAGATAATGATTTATATAATATACCTGGAACTCCTCCAGATTTAATGCACCCTCCTAAAGGAGATGCATTTGCTCTTCGTAGTGATTACGCTCTTAAAATAGATCACTTAGCTGAACCACCTATGTTTAAAGTTAGCGATACACACTATGCAGCTACATGGTTATTACATCCATTGGCTCCAAAGATTGAAAGACCTAATAACGTAGGTAGAAAGAAGGTGAAAGCAGATGAGTAAAAAAGTTCTATTAAAAGTTAAAAACTTAAAACAACACTTTAGAATAGATAGAAATACTACTGTTAAAGCTGTTGATGATGTTTCTTTTGAAATATATGAAGGTGAAACATTTGGTTTGGTTGGGGAGTCTGGCTCTGGTAAATCTACTACTGGTAGAGCTATAATAAGACTTTATGATCCAACTAGTGGAGAAATAGAATTTGATGGTAAAAATATCTCTTCTAAAAAATTGAAAAAAGATGAGAAAAATCATGTAAATAAAAATATGCAAATGATATTCCAAGATCCTATGGCATGTCTAAATCCTCGTATGACTGTTACTGATATAATTGCCGAAGGTTTAGATGTACATGGCCTATGTAAAACTAAAGAAGAAAGAAGAGATAAAGTTTATGAGTTGTTAAGAACTGTAGGGCTTAATGAACAACATGCTAGTAGATATCCTCATGAATTCTCTGGTGGGCAAAGACAACGTATAGGTATTGCTCGTGCTCTAGCTATACAACCAAAATTTATAATTGCTGATGAGCCTATATCTGCACTAGATGTTTCTATCCAAGCACAAGTTGTTAACTTACTTAGAAAGCTTCAAAAAGAAAATGGCTTAACTTATCTATTTATCGCCCATGACCTTTCAATGGTTAAATATATAAGCGATAGAATAGGGGTTATGCATAAAGGTAAGTTAGTTGAACTTACTACTGCTGATGAATTGTATGAAAATCCACTTCATCCTTATACTAAATCTTTACTATCTGCTATACCTTTACCAGACCCTGATTATGAAAAAAACAGAGTCCGTATAAAATATGATCCAAGTATTCATGACTATTCTACTGAAAATCCTGAATGGGTAGAAATAAGACCTGGACATTTTATATATGCATCAAAATCTGAAATAGCAGGTTACGAAAAAGAACTTTCTGCAAAAGAAATTACTAGTAATTAATTCCTCTTTTTCATATAGAGCTATCTCCAAAAGAGATAGCTCATTTTGATACTTTTAGACTATGTAATGTATGTTATAATATACACTCTTCTATTAAAATCAGTTATTAGAATTTATTAAAAAGGAGTGTTTAAAATAAATCTCAAAAATTATTTTAAAACACTCCTTTAGTATTAATCTATATAATTACACCTATACCAAGTACTACTATTGCAAGTACTGATATCATTATAATTAATGGTGTTACAAATTTTAGCCATTTATCATAAGTTACATTTACCATAGCAAGTGATGCAAGTATTAATCCTGTAGGAGTTATAAAACTTATAAGTCCTTGTCCAAATTGATATGCACTTACTATTACGTCTCTGTTTACTCCAACAACATCTGCAAGAGGTGCCATTATAGGCATTGATAAAACTGCAAGTCCTGAAGATGAAGATATAAAGAATCCTAGTAATATATAAACAAAGAACATTACTGTTGAGAATACTATACCACTCATATTTGATACTACATTACTTAATCCATATAATATAGTATCACTTATCATACCACCATCCATTATTATAGTGATACCACGCGCAAGACCAATTATTAGTGCAACTCCTAGTAAATCTGCTGCTCCTGCAACAAATTCAGAAACAAATTCTTTTTCACTAAGTTTTGCAAATATAGCTAGTATGAATGTTACAAATAAGAATAATGATGTCATTTCTTTAAATGACCATTTTAATTCTTTTACACCATATACCATTACAACAAATGATAATGCAAATATTAATAACATTAATTTTCTTCCCCATGTAAACTCAGGTACATTTTCTTCATTATGACCTTTTAGGAAGTGATCTTCTAATTCTTTCTTTTGTGAATATATTAATGATTGACTTGGGTCTTTTTTTACTTTTTCTGCATACTTAACTGTGTAGAATATACAAACTGCAAGACCTGCAACTAACATAAATATTCTTAAAGGCATTCCACTTGTAAAATCAATTCCTGCTGTATTTGATGCTATAACTGTAGAAAAAGGATTTACTGTTGATGCCATTGTTCCCATACAAGAACCAAGATATATTGCTGCAATTGCTACTAATGCATCATATCCTGCTGCCAAGAATATCGGCACTACTATTGGATAAAATGCTATTGTTTCTTCTGCTAATCCAAAGCTTGTTCCACCTATTCCTATTATTACTGTTATTATTACTATTAACCAAGCTTCTTTTCCTTTTAGATTTCTTGATAAAGCACTTATACCCGCTGTAAATGCTCCTGTTTTATTTATTACTCCTACTATACCACCTATTACAAGAACGAAAGCAATTATATCTATTGAATCATATAAACCTTGTATAGGTGCATTTAAAAATGTTGTTAATGCTTTAAATACTGTTGGTTTTTCTTTTGGTAGTTGTTCATAAGTCCCTGGTATTGCCACTGGTTTACTTATAGAACCATCTGTAAATTTACTTAGATTAGTTTTTACCCCTAGTTCATCCAGTGTTTTTTGAGTTGCTTTTTTTTCTGATACTTGACCTGTAGGCGATTCTATTACGAATACGTTTGCTTCAGCATCATAAAGTAATTTTGAATACTTTCCTGAAGGTATTACATAAGTAAGTCCTAACACTAATAGCATTACTATAAGTATTACAGTGTAGGCTGTTGGAAATGAGAATTTAGATTTCTTTTTTGCTGACATATAAATCATCTCCTTTTTTGTCTAAGTTTCTCATTTATATTTTAACATATTTTTACATATATGTTAAATTTCTTACAATTCTAAATATTACTTATATAGTTTTAGCCAATATTGCAATTAAAATTACAAAATTGGCTAAATAAAAAATTAATTTTATTAAAATTATTATATATTCTTTTAAATTCACTCATCCACGTCTGTTACTTAAAATTCACTGAGTTCATTTCACTTATTTATTCAAAATATTTCTTTAAGAACATCCCTGTGTAAGACCCTTCAACTTTAGATACTTCTTTTGGTGTCCCTGTGGCAACTATTTGACCACCTTTATCTCCACCTTCAGGTCCTAAATCTATTATGTAGTCACAAGTTTTTATAACATCTAAGTTATGCTCTATAACTACTATTGAATTACCTGTGTCTGCTAATCTTTGAAGTACTTGTATTAACTTGTCTACATCTGCCATATGAAGTCCTGTTGTAGGTTCATCTAATATATATAAAGTCTTACCTGTTGGTCTTTTACTTAATTCTGTAGCAAGTTTTATTCTTTGAGCCTCTCCACCTGATAATTGTGTAGATGGTTGTCCTAATTTTATATATGAAAGTCCAACATCCATTAATGTTTCTAATTTTCTTTTTATATTAGGTATGTTTTCAAAGAATTTAAGAGCTTCCTCAACATTCATATCTAATACATCAGCTATTGTTTTATCTTTATATTTAACTTGTAGTGTTTCTCTATTATATCTTTCGCCCTTACATACTTCACAAGGTACATACACATCTGGTAAGAAGTGCATCTCTATTTTTATAATACCATCACCTTTACAAGCTTCACATCTTCCACCTTTCACATTGAAACTAAATCTTCCTTTTTGATATCCTCTAGCTTTAGCTTCATTAGTTGATGCGAATAAATCTCTTATCATATCAAATACACCCGTATAGGTTGCAGGATTTGAACGAGGTGTTCTTCCTATTGGACTTTGGTCTATATTTATTATTTTGTCTATATTTTCTATCCCTTTTATTTCTTTATGCTTTCCTGGTCTTTCTCTTAATCTATTTATCTTTCCAGCTATTCCTTTGTAAAGTATATCGTTGATTAATGTACTTTTACCAGAACCTGAAACTCCTGTTATACAAGTAAATTTACCTAAAGGGAACTTTACATTTATATTCTTTAAGTTATTTTCAGTAGCTTTAACTATTTCTAAGTATTTACCATTTCCTTCTCTAGTCTCTTCTGGTATAGTAATTTGTTTTTTACCGCTTAAATATTGTCCTGTTATAGAATTTTCATTGTCTAATATTTCATCTAAAGTACCTTGTGCAACGATATTACCTCCATGTACCCCAGCTCCTGGACCAATATCTACTATATAATCACTTTCTCTCATTGTATCTTCATCATGTTCTACTACTATAAGAGTATTACCTATATCTGTAAGATGTCTTAATGTTCCTATTAATCTATCGTTATCTCTTTGATGAAGCCCTATGCTTGGCTCGTCTAGTACGTATAAAACTCCAACTAAAGCTGAACCTATTTGAGTAGCAAGTCTTATACGTTGTGCTTCCCCTCCTGATAAAGTTCCTGCTTTTCTTGATAGGTTTAAGTAATCTAAACCAACATCTCTTAAGAAAGCTGCTCTTCCTCTTATTTCTTTTAGTATTTCATTTGCTATAAACTTTTGCTTTTCACTTAAATTGATATTTTCTATATAATCTATAAGCTCATTTACTGAAAAATTAGTTACATCCATTATATTTTTGTTGTCTACTAATACTGATAATACTTCTTTTTTAAGTCTTGCTCCTTTACATTTTGGACAAGGAGTTTCAGCCATAAATTCTTCTATTTTTTCTCTTGAATATTCTGAGTTAGTTTCTCTATATCTTCTCTCTAAATTAACTATCACTCCTTCAAATGGCGCTCTATATTCTCTTCTTCCTCCAAACTTTGATTCAAATATAAATTCAACTATCACATTGTCTTTTCCATAAAGTAACTCTTGAACAAACTCCTCAGGCAAATCTTTAAATGGTGTATCAAGTGATACGTTAAAATGTTCTGCTAAACTTCTAACCATTTTACTATAATATGTATCATCACTTGTGCTTACAGAACCCCACGCTGCTATAGCACCTTGTTTTATAGATAAATCTTTATTCGGTATAACTAAATCTGGGTCTACTTCTCTACTTTCTCCTAAACCATTACAAGCATCACATGCTCCAAATGGACTGTTAAATGAGAACATTCTTGGAGATAGTTCTTCTATACCTACTCCATGCTCTGGGCATGCAAATTTAGTTGAGTAAAGTATTTCATCTCCACCTATTATTTGAGCAATAACAAGACCATCAGATAATTTTATAGCTGTTTCTATTGAATCTGCTAGTCTAGCCTCTATTCCATCTTTTATAACTATTCTGTCAATCACAACCTCTATATTATGTTTTTGATTTTTATTTAATTCTATTTCATCTGTAACTTCATAGTTTTCTCCGTCAACTCTAACTCTGACAAATCCTTCTTTTTTTATATTCTCTAGTATCTTTTTATGAGTTCCCTTTTGACCTCTTACTACTGGTGATAATATTTGAAGTTTAGTTCTTTCTTCAAATTCCATCATTTTATCAACAATTTCTTGGACTGTCATTTGACTAATTAATTTACCACAAGTAGGACAATGTACTTCTCCTACTCTAGCAAATAATAATCTTAAATAATCATATATTTCTGTTACTGTACCCACAGTAGAACGAGGATTTTTAGATGTTGTTTTTTGATCTATAGATATAGCTGGTGATAATCCTTCTATATATTCTACATTTGGTTTTTCCATTTGACCTAAGAATTGTCTAGCATAAGCTGACAAACTCTCAACGTATCTTCTTTGACCTTCTGCATATATAGTATCAAAAGCTAAAGAAGATTTACCAGATCCTGATAATCCAGTAAATACTATAAATTTATTTCTCGGAAGTTCTATATTAACATTTTTTAAGTTATGCTCTTTTGCGCCTTTTATTATGATTTTATCTTCCATTAATTTCTATCCTTTCTTCTAATTCTTTTACCTTATCCCTAAGTTCTGCTGCTCTTTCAAATTGTAAATTTTGAGCTGCTTCCATCATCTCTGATTGTAATTTAGCTATATTAGCTTTTATTTCATCTATATCATCAGTTTCTTTAACTCCGTATATAACTTCTTCATCAGCGACTTTCGTAGCTTCTATAGCATCTCTAATACTCTTTTTAATAGTTGTAGGAGTTATATTATTCTCTTTATTATATAGTGATTGTATTTCTCTTCTTCTTTTTGTTTCTTCTATAGCACTTTGCATAGACCTAGTTATTCTATCTGCATACATTATAACTTTACCTTCTGAGTTTCTAGCTGCACGTCCTATAGTTTGTATTAATGATGTTTCAGAACGCAAGAATCCTTCTTTATCTGCGTCTAATATCGCCACCAAGGAAACTTCTGGAATATCTAATCCTTCTCTAAGTAAGTTTATACCAACTAATACATCAAACTTACCTAATCTTAGATCCCTTATAATCTCTACTCTTTCAAGAGTATCTATATCTGAATGCAAATACTTGACCTTTATACCAATTTCTTTAAGGTAGTTGGTTAAATCTTCACTCATTTTCTTAGTAAGAGTTGTTATTAAAACTCTTTCATTCTTTTCAATTACCTTATTTATTTCACCTACTAAATTATCTATCTGATTGTCTATAGGTCTAACTTCTATTATAGGATCAAGTAAACCTGTTGGTCTTATTATTTGTTCTGCTATAGTTGTTGAATGTTGTATCTCATATGGTCCTGGTGTTGCAGTTACAAATAGTATTTGATTAATATTTTCTTCAAATTCTTCAAAATTTAAAGGTCTATTATCATAAGCTGATGGTAATCTAAATCCATTATCTATAAGCGAACCTTTTCTAGATCTATCTCCGGCATACATACCTCTTACTTGTGGTACTGTAACATGAGATTCATCAACTATTATTAAATAATCATCTGGGAAAAAATCCATTAATGTATATGGCTTCTCTCCTGGCTTTCTGCCTGTTATATGTCTTGAGTAATTTTCTATACCCTGGCAGAATCCTATTTCTTTTAACATTTCTATATCATATCTAGTTCTTTGGTCAATTCTTTGAGCCTCTAGTAATTTATCATTGTCTTTAAATTCATTTATTCTTTCTTCAAGCTCTTTTTCTATTTCAACTATAGCTTTTTCTATTCTTTCTGGTGTTGTTACATAGTGAGATGCCGGGAATATTACTACATGATTTCTCACCCCTACCATTTTACCTGTAACATAATCTATTTCTGTTATTCTATCAATTTCATCACCAAAAAATTCTATTCTTATAGCCTTTTCATCATTACTTGCAGGGAATATTTCTAAAATATCTCCTCTAACTCTAAAAGTACCCCTAACAAAGTTAACATCATTTCTTTCATACTGTATATCTATTAATCTCTTTATAACTTCATCCCTATCCTTTTCCATTCCTGGTCTTAGAGATACCATAAGTTGTCTATAGTCTTCTGGATCCCCTAATCCATATATACAGGATACAGATGAAATTATTATAACATCTCTTCTTTCTAATATTGCTGCTGTTGCAGAGTGTCTAAGCTTATCTATTTCATCATTTATACTTGCATCTTTTTCTATATATGTATCACTATGAGCTACGTATGCTTCTGGCTGATAGTAATCGTAGTAACTTACAAAGTATTCTACTGCATTCTCCGGGAAAAACTCTTTAAATTCACTGTATAATTGAGCTGCTAATGTTTTATTATGAGCTAATATCAATGTTGGCTTATTTACGTTTTTTATAATATTAGCCATAGTAAAGGTTTTACCAGATCCTGTTACCCCTAGAAGAGTAGAAAACTTTTCATTGTTATTTATAGCATCTACTATTGACTTTATAGCCTCAGGCTGATCTCCCGTAGGCTTAAATTCCGATTTTAATTTAAATTCCAACAATATCACTCCTCTCTCACGAACATTCGTTCTTTACCATTTAATTATAACATATATCTATATATATCTTGTGCTTTATTTAATAAAATTTACATAAATCATCCATTTGTCGTAATATATTCTTTATATATTACCCACTATCCTACGATTTCAACCTTATTTATATAAGTCTTTTAACGATATGAAATTCAACTTTTATTTAATGAAGAATTATATAATGTCATTATATAGCAGTAGTGTTAATTTGAATCTGCTTGCTTAACTATTTATGATATTGTTAATGAATGTATATGTAATCTGCTTTAATTCACTATATTTTATAAAAAAATAAAGGCCTCTATGGGGGATAGAGACCTTTTTAAAATGGGGGAGATTGAGTAATTTATTTATATTAAGTTTTACATTATAATTATCTCCTGCTTTACAAAAAATATTCATAAATACTTAGATATTTTTATAAATATTTTTCATGTTGTAAAAGGATTAAAATGATTGTTTTTATTTACTCTTATAAGTCACTTACTATTTTAATTAAATATATAATAATAATCATTTATAATTTCATTATAAATAAAAAGAGATATGAATTAAATTCATATCTCTTTTTACATTTTTGTGTGTCTTTATCAATAAAAAAGATTACGTGGCTACGTCTTACTCTCCCAGGGGGTCACCCCCCAAGTACCATCAGCGCTAAAGAGCTTAACTTCTGTGTTCGGTATGGGAACAGGTGTATCCTCTTTGCTATAATAACCACATAATCTTTATTTGGAGCGGGTGAAGGGGATCGAACCCTCACAGCCGGCTTGGAAGGCCGGAACTCTACCATTGAGCTACACCCGCATATTTAATTTTATTAGTACTTTCAAAACTGTATACCATCTAGAGTTAATCATTTTATTTTGGTCAAGTCCTCGACCTATTAGTATCGATAAGCTAAATACATTACTGCACTTACACCTTCGACCTATCAACCAGGTA
>NZ_JADOZQ010000038.1:0-1027 GCF_015669105.1 Romboutsia sp. D33t1_170424_H2
TACCTGGTTGATAGGTCGAAGGTGTAAGTGCAGTAATGTATTTAGCTTATCGATACTAATAGGTCGAGGACTTGACCAAAATCATTAACTAAATGATATACAGTTTTCAGAGTATTAATTAAAAAACTTTGAAAAAAATGTTGACAAAATATCATAAAAATGATATTATAATACTTGTCCTAGAGAGGACAACAACATATTATGTGGTTATTATAGCAAAGAGGATACACCTGTTCCCATACCGAACACAGAAGTTAAGCTCTTTAGCGCTGATGGTACTTGGAGGGCGACCTCCTGGGAGAGTAAGACGTAGCCACGTGGTATGCCGAAGTGGCGGAACTGGCAGACGCACAGGACTTAAAATCCTGCGGGACTTACCTCTCGTACCGGTTCGATTCCGGTCTTCGGCACCAAAATATTGTGGGCCATTAGCTCAGTTGGTTAGAGCGCCCGGCTCATAACCGGTAGGTCTGGGGTTCGAGTCCCTGATGGCCCACCACAATATTTAAATAAGAACTTTGAAAATTAAACAGTAGGTTAATTTATATAACTGATTCTTAAAAGAATCGAAAACAAACCAAGCCAGATATTCAGATAATGATAGTCTGAGCAGGTAACAACTTTTATTTGAGAGTTTGATCCTGGCTCAGGATGAACGCTGGCGGCGTGCCTAACACATGCAAGTCGAGCGATTTACTTCGGTAAAGAGCGGCGGACGGGTGAGTAACGCGTGGGTAACCTGCCCTGTACACACGGATAACATACCGAAAGGTATGCTAATACGAGATAATATATTTTTATCGCATGGTAAAAATATCAAAGCTTTTGCGGTACAGGATGGACCCGCGTCTGATTAGCTAGTTGGTAAGGTAATGGCTTACCAAGGCGACGATCAGTAGCCGACCTGAGAGGGTGATCGGCCACATTGGAACTGAGACACGGTCCAAACTCCTACGGGAGGCAGCAGTGGGGAATATTGCACAATGGGCGAAAGCCTGATGCAGCAACGCCGCGTGAGCGATGAAGG